>CADBMH010000358.1 GCA_902795705.1 uncultured Lachnospiraceae bacterium
GACGGTCGTATTACAGACGGAAAAATAGATCTGTCTGTAGACGGAGTAGAGGATGAGATTTTAAAGAGCTGTGAGAGAATCTGCGTTGTGGCATGCGGTACGGCAATGCATGCGGGACTGGTCGCAAAGGCGGTGATCCAGTCGAAGCTCGGACTCCACATGAGCGTGGAGTATGCGTCCGAATTTATGTACTCGGATCCGATCATTGATGAAAAGACACTGGTGCTTGCTATTTCGCAGTCCGGTGAGACGATTGATACATTAGAGGCGCTGAAATACGCGAGGAAAAAGGGAGCAAAGAGTATTGCGGTGATCAATGTAAGAGGCTCTTCGATTGCAAGAGAGAGTGATTATGTCATGTATACCTCTGCGGGACCGGAGATTGCCGTGGCAAGTACGAAGGCGTATACAACGCAGGTGCTGACATTAATGCTACTGATCGGTCGTATGGCAAGAGTGCGCGGTATCTTTGATGAAGCGGCAGAAAAAGCCTATGTGGAAAATCTGATGAAGACGCCGGAGCAGTTAGAGGTGGTTTTGAAGCAGAAGCATGATATCCATAAGATTGCAAGAAAGATATTGGATGCGAAGGATGCGTTTATGATCGGCCGTGGACTGGATTACTCTATTCTGTTAGAGGGCGCATTGAAGCTGAAGGAAATTTCTTATATTCATACGGAGGCATATGCTTCCGGTGAGTTAAAGCATGGAACGATTGCCCTGATTACAGAAAATACCCCGGTCGTTGCGTGTGTGACGCAGGAGAAGTTAAAGGAAAAGGAATTATCGAACATCCGTGAGGTGCAGTCGCGCGGAGCCAGTGTGGTGCTTTTTGTGAAGGAGGACTTTGATCTGGCAGATGCGGAGTACGCAGATGTCTTTTTACTGCCGTCGCTTTCGGATGAATTTATGGTATTTCCGGCATCCGGTGCATTGCAGCTTTTGGCATATTATGTTTCCATGGATAAGGGACTGGATGTGGATAAGCCGAGAAATTTAGCGAAGGTGGTTACGGTTGAGTAGTAAATATTTGGTCCGAGAAAGGAGGCTCGCAGCGTAGGCATGGCAGAGAATAAAGAATATGGTTTTGAAGAAACGATGGTTACATTGACCGATGAAGACGGGCATGACAGGGACTTTTATGTGGATGAAATCTACGAGGCAGCAGGAAGATCCTATGCTGCTTTGATTCCCGGAGACGAGGAGAATATCACAGAGTATTATGTATTCCGTGTAAAGGATTTGGGGAATGATGATTTTGAGCTGGAGGATATCGAAGACGAGGAGGAGTACGATATCGCTGCAGATGCCTATGAAGAGTGCCTCGATGCCAGAGCATGGACCATGATGAATGCAGAGGAGGAATGATCGGGTAGCTTTGCATCATGAAATAAAATATGACTAGTTAAAAATGCTAAAAGGAGAAGGGAGGAGTTGTATGAAAAAACAGGTTATTATATCAGTCAGCAGGGAGTTTGGAAGCGGGGGAAGACAGATTGCGAGGGAGCTTTCGGCGATATTCGGACTGCCGCTCTATGACAGGAACTTATTGGAGGAGATTTTCGGCGAGGATCATGTAAATCTGGACGAGTGGGAAAAGCTGGATGAAAAGCCGAGACCGATGCTTTTTTCAAAGAAATTTGCAGGGAATACAAATTCATCGGAGCATTTCTTAGCAAGCAAGCAGTTTGAATTTTTGAAGAAAAAGGCCGATGCCGGCGAGTCCTATGTGGTTGTGGGAAGGTGCTCTGAGGAGGTCTTAAAGGATTATGATTGTCTGATTTCTATTTTTGTAGCCGGGGATTTTGATGTCCGTGTAAAGCGAATCAAGGATGATAGAAAGATTTCGGAAAAAGAGGCTCGTTCTACCGTAGAGAAGCACGATAAACAGAGAAAACGCTATCACAACAGCTATTGTACGGAGGACTGGGGAAATATCAGAGGCTACGATATCTGTGTGAACAGTACGCCGTTAGGAATCGAAGGAACGCTTCGCGTGCTGGAAAATTATATCAAGGAGCGCATGAGCAAGATGAAAGGTGAAAAAAAGACAGCGAAGAAGGCGGAAAAGAAAGCGGTTGAAAAAGAGGAAGCTGTGGAAAAGCCGGAGGCAAAGGGAGAAAAATAGGTGCGGAATCTCTTTTAATATCCTTGTATTTTCTGTTTAAATTGTATATACTATATGTGTATACATTTCAAGCTGAAAGGAGAAAATACAATGGTTACAGCAAAGGTTTTTATGAGTGGGAATAGCCAGGCAGTACGCATTCCTAATGAGTTCCGTACTGAGCAGAAGGAGTTTTAAGAAATCTTACGGTTGTTACACATAATACCAGTGAATTTGAGCGTGTATCGGGAATTGCTTTGGAGGATTGGACAGAGTAGGACGATACAATTAGTAAATAAAAAATTTGGTAATTTATCAGGGTGTTGTGCCTGTTTATCGGCATGACACCTTTTTTCTGTGGAAAAATATTATTATGTTGCCGTAGGAATCGGGAAAAGGATAGGATAATGCAAAAGAGAAAAGAAAGATAAAACTCTCGGAAGCAGTTCAAAAAAGTGGAATGGGCCAGTCTACATTTTATCGGCGTTTGAGGGAGTATCAGCAGGGAAAGAAAGGGTAAGAAAGTTGTTCAAAAGTGTACTTTTTGATAGTGAACATACGATACATGCCGTGAATCAGATTTTGCCGAAAAAAGAACAGTAGTTTTATGGGATAAGGTATGTTATACTATCCCTAAGCAGAGATATCCAGAGAAACCTAAGGAGGTCAGATGCATGAATGATAAACCTTTACCAATTGGTGTCGATGATTTTGAGATGTTGATTACGAGAGGGTATTATTTTTTGGATAAAACCTTTTTTATTAAAGAACTATTAGATAAGAAAGGTACGGTCAACCTATTTACCCGTCCGAGAAGATTCGGAAAGACATTGAATTTAAGCATGCTCAGGTATTTTTTTGAAGACATGCGTGATAAACAGGGAAAGAAAAAAGAAAATGCCTGCCTTTTTAAAGGAATGCAGATTATGGATGCCGGGGAACAGTACACTTCC
>CADBMH010000359.1 GCA_902795705.1 uncultured Lachnospiraceae bacterium
AATCAGAAAAAATCGACTCTTTGCTCACTCTTGTAATTCCCGTCATGATTGCCCTTTCCATTGACGGATTCGTCTTGAAGGTATTATGACTCCTGTTACCTGCGTAAAAATCATGACAACAGCCGCCGGCAGGAACATGCTGGCAATCACATCTTTTTTCTTCTTTTTCACTTGCTTTTTCTATTTCTTTCGTCTATGATCATATGTTCAATTCTGTTACTGTTTCCAAAAGCTCGTCAATATGTTCTAATGTATGTGCGATCCGCTTCTTTCCAAGCTCACCGGATTTCAGCTCCGTACTCTCAAGCAAAAATAGAAACCGTATTTCTGCCGTGAGTGCAATTTTCTCTATCGTTCTCTGCCTTTCTTCATCATCTTCAAAATCAAAATAGCCATCTAAGATATGATTCCATAGTGCATCCACGAACTCATTTGACATCCCGAGGAAAGACATCGCATTGTCCGGATCATCTTCTTCAAATAACTGATAGGTCACATAAAGCCCCGCAAAGTCAAACACCGGATTTCCAAGTCCCAGCGTATCCATATCAATCAACATCGGCTCATCCTCTACCAGCATGACATTCTTCATCTGTATATCACCATGTACCACCCCGTCCTCATCCGGCATAGCTGTAAGAAGTTCCTTTAATTTTTCCCGCTGTTTATCCGTAAGGTGTTTTGATACCACCTCAAGAAACCCTAGAAATTTCTCCCGATATGATGGAAATGTCCCCTTTCCCGGTCTGGTGCTATGTACCAGTTTTAAGAGATCTGTATACTGCATGATAATTTCTGAAAGCGGCAAAGTACCACTCTGTGCCAGTTCATGGAAACTTTTGGCATTTAACAGTTCAAAGACGGAGCCATAGTCCTCTCCCACTCTCACGATATCATAAGAGATCGCAGTCGGTATTCCGCTTAAAAATGCTTTCTTCGCCATCTTCTTTTCATTTTCTATCATGGGAATGCTATCTTTCCCTTTGTATACCTTCACGATCGTCTCATCATCCATACGGTAAACTGTCCCAAAAAAACCTCTGCCGATAACCTCCAGTCCGTCCACATTTATGCATCGGTATGCTTTCTTTACATTGAACATTTCCGTAAAACCCGTGGTCTCAAAAATATCATAGACCTCCCTGGAAACATTTATGATATCCACCTTCCTGCCTGCTGCCTTGCGTACCTTCATCAGTACCCTGAGCCCTGCACTGGAGATATATTCTAAATTTTCCGCATCAAACAGGATACTCCCTTCTCTGCCCGGTGAAAGGATATCAAAAATCTCCTTTTCCATCCCGGCTGCATTATTGCTGTCTATCCTGCCATCTAAGCGGATGGTAAGTTTTCCATCATTTTCCGTTACCTTCATTCCTGCCTCCTATAAAAGGAACTATATGAAAATAACCTAAACAATCTGCTTGCCTGTTTTCATACAGATCCTTATTTTCTATAAATTTTATAGCGTCCTCTTTACCGCCAGCATTGTAAGGTCATCGAACTGCGGAGCCTCCCCGACAAACCCATCGACCGCTTTTTTGACCTGCAAAAGAAGTTTTTCCGGACTTACCTGATCTTGCCCCTCATTTCCATTTAGTGCTTCTAATGTACGTTCGATTCCGAATAATTCCTGTTTCGTATCCGTTGCCTCTGCCACTCCGTCTGTATAAAGGAATAAAACCCCGTCTTTTTCAATCGTAAATTCATACTCCTTATACCGCATGCCTGCCATGCCGCCGATCTATCTCTCCTCCGCGGAAAGTGTGATATCCGGATCTTCATTTGCTAATGGATCATATGGTATTCCGTTATCTATAAATGTCAGGGATACAGTACCATCCGTAACTTCTATCCGTATGGTCGCTTTTCCCACCGCAGGATTATACGCGTAATGTGCAATATTGACAAAAATCTCTTCCACAGCGATATCGATCTGCATCTGTGTTTTCATTCCACACTCATATTTCTCCAGCTCTTCATCAACAAAGGCGAGTACCTGGTCCAGATTCTCTGTTTTCGCCTCAATATCCAGTTCCCTCATGGACATTCTAAAATTCCCCCCTTCTCCATCTTCTCCTGCACTTTTTCTTTCCTTTACTCCAATGTCAGAATATCCGCAAAACCCGTGACCTCAAAAATTTCCTTCACTTCCTCACTTGCATTCCTGACAACCATGCTGCCTTGTACATTCATTTTTTTCTGCGCAGACAGTAACACACGAAGACCGGCAGATGAGATATACACTAATTTCGCCAGATCAATCACCAGCTCCTTCACGCCGGAAATGCTCTCCTTAATCTCGTTTTCAAATTCTGGTGCGGTGGTGGTATCTAACCTTCCCTCAAGTGCTACCGTAAGCTCTGCTCCATTTAATTCCTTTTTGATGTTTAACATTTTTCTGCTCTCCTTTATTTTTATATTTTTTTAAGGTAACGATTCAACACAGTCACAAGCACTTGTACTCAGTGCCAAGGATGCTAAACAGTTACCCTTTCTTTTTTTTTACTCATATGCAATCAATACTGCAGCAGACCTGGCTTTTAACGAAAGAAATGCCTGATTTTCCATCACAGGCTCATGCCCATTTGCATAAGCCTTCCCGTCAGCCTCTGCCACGATATGCCACTTCATGCCCGCAGGGATGATCGGCAGTTCAAAGGCGTGCTCTTCCCAGTGGGCATTGACTGCAACATAGATAAAGGCATCCTTTTTGGTGCCGTATTTCACATGATCTTCCGCATAGAAAAAGGCAAAAACCAGACCATGCTCTGAGCGGTTAAACTCCCACGGCTTTGTACCATGAAAGGACAGCTCCGGATAGCCTGTGGCATTTTCCCCTTTATCAAAGTACTCTGCCCTTATGACAGGATGTGCCATACGGAAAGAAATCAGTCTTTTTACATACTCATGCAGTTCCTTATAATCCAAGAGCCGGTCCCAATCAATCCATGACACCTCACTATCCTGACAGTAAGCATTATTATTTCCAAACTGCGTATTGGCAAACTCATCTCCTGAAAGAAGCATGGGGATACCCCGGCTTAAAAGCAGGATGGTATTGAAATTCTTCATCTGGCGCAGCCTGAGATCATTGATCTCCTTATCATCGGTCTCCCCCTCTGCCCCGCAGTTCCAGCTGTCATTATCATTGCAGCCGTCCCGGTTGTCTTCCCCATTGGCATCATTATGCTTTTCGTTATAGGATACCAGATCATACATCGTAAAACCATCATGACAGGTAATGAAATTGATCGAAGCAGATGGCCCCCGTCCGTGGTAAAGATCCTCGGAACCGCTGATCCGCTCATAAAGCTCAGGCGCACAGCTTCCCTCGCCTTTTACGAATCTGCGCACACAATCCCTGTATTTCCCGTTCCACTCTGACCACCGGTTCCAGGAAGGGAAGCTGCCTACCTGATAAAGGCCGCCCGCATCCCAT
>CADBMH010000360.1 GCA_902795705.1 uncultured Lachnospiraceae bacterium
AAGAGCCTGTATAGATGATTTCTCTCATGAGCAACCTCCTGTTATTTTGGGATTTTAATTTTCATTCCCGGTTTTAATACATTTGGATTTGATATCTTATCAAATCCTTTTGATGCTGATTTGTTCGCATTATATATCTTTCTGTATTTACCTCCGGAACCATAATACTTTTTTGCCAGCCCCCAGAGAGTATCGCCTTTCTTCACAGTATAGCTGCTATACCCCTTCGTACTGTCCTTTTTTGATGCTTTTTTCTTGGAAGTACTCTTCTTGGAAGTACCTTTCTTGGAACCATTCTTTTTTATTCCTTTTCCTGCAACTCCATTCGACGAATTTGTTTTTGTCTTTTTTGACTTCTTTGCTTTATAAGGCCATTCCTTAAAAGTCACAGCAACCTTTGCAGCCACAACTTTTCCATTCTTATATATCTCTGTAGGGACATTCGAAATATTTGTTATGACAAATTTAAAACTTCCCAATCGTTCCCCACCTAGTACAAACGGAAAGGCTTTTGCATACAAACAATATTTTCTTAACTTCAAATATTTTTTCATCGGACTTTGATTCAAATATGCTGATAAATAAATCTCTAAATTCAGTTCATCTGCATTTCTGTCTATAAACTCCAGAAAGGGTTTCTTATGATACCTTTTGTGCTCCTCCACATTAATGGAAGAGGACCAGTTAAGATCACGGAATGACAATATATCCGGCCGTCCGTTTTTCAGTTTCGTATAAAATTTTATGCCTCCGAAATTTCCTACCGTCCCCATACCATCACTCCTTCACATAGCCGGTCAGCGTTCCGATCACAACCTTCGGTGCTGCGATTTCCAGCACGCCCGTATCCGGATCGTAATGAACATATGCATCATCACTGAACCGTTTGAAATACAAATTTTTCTTACCCTCTTTTTCCGGTTTGTTTTCCGCATGATACGGCCTTCCTATCGCATATCCCTGTTCGCTTCGCCCGCTGTTCGACTGAATGATTACTGCCATCAGATCACCAACCTCCGGCATTTTATATTCTTCTGAAAACAAAGGGATTCCCTGTCTGACTGTGTCCTCTTCATCTTCAAAAACCATATCTATCGTTCCTTCCTCATAGTGAACCGCAGAAACCTTTCCAATCCGTATATCTCCCATATCTGTCTCCCATCTGAAAAACCTACCAAAGTCTGGTAGGTTTATAAAATATTTGTAATCACCGGATGCGCCTCTATTGTCGTCGTGTATTTCCCCTGTTTGCTATGTGTTACACGATCAATAAAATATTTCCCGTTAAGCTTTCCGAATCCGGTTAATTTGAATGTCGTTGCCGCTAAATACTTCGGATCCCCCATCAAAGTAAGCGTCAGTTTATTTGCATTTCTCAGATTTTCAAGAAGCTGTGCCTTTGCCTTCCGCTCCGCATCTGTGTGTGATTCCGCATTTCCGGATATATACAAGATCCGGTTTCCTTTTTTCCCCGGCACCATATATTTATAAGTAATCGTTTTTTTATTCTTGTTTGTATACTGAATTTTCACCCCGTCATACATATTTGTGATCTGCCTTGAAAAAGAGTAAGAGTCCGATTCCCCTAAATCAGTGCGGTCTATCGTATAGCTCACTTTCCTCTTTTCATACTTTGTCTGATCATATACAATAAGCTTTTTATTATATACCTTCATACAAAGCCCGTACTGGCTGCACAGCGAAAATGCAAAACTCATATCCGTTTCCCCTGATTGTGAGACTTCATCAATATGATGATTTTTAGCATCAAATACTAACCCGCAGCCCGCACGCCCGGCAATCTCATGCATCAATGTCTTTACGGAAGTCTTTTTATATGTTTTATTCCTTCCGGTCACATTAAAGCCCTGCCTGATCGGAATGCTGATCGCATCAATCTGAAACCGATTTGCAAAGCCGGAAGCCGTAAAACCATCCACAAAGAAAAAACCGCAATATTTTTTCCTGTTGTCCTTTTCTTTTTTCCAATCCGAAACTTTGATCCAGACTTTGATATAATCCTTGCCGGAAGGAAAGAACCCTTTCAACCATTTCAGATTACGGTCAGTAAGACTCACACTAAATGTATCTGCTTCCCCGCTTGCCACATCCGTCCATGTAAAGGATTCCATCTCATCCGTGATCACCTCTGTCGCATCTTTATCCTTATATTTCAAAATGATAGAGCTACTCCTCATCAGATTCCTCCTCATCATCCTCTATATCATCGTCAAAATCCTCATCATCTCTCCATTCAGGAACGATCTCTGCTTCTATATCTTCATCTTCCACATCCTCGATCTCCGGACACCAGATCTGATATCCGTCGTCAAAGATATAAATATCTAAAAGTTCAAAATTTGCCTCATACAAAAGTTTCACCTGGTACTCATCACCGTATACCTCATAGGCGATCTGATCCCACATGTCCCCCTGTTTCGTTGTATAGTAATATCCTCCCATACTTTAACCTCCATGCTGCGAATATCATAAAGCAAATCCCATTCGCTTTTGCAGCTTAATGGCCAAAACTGATCCGGTCCCTTGACCTCAAATACTGTTCGAACATGGATGCAAACTTTCTCTGGCTGCTATCTAATGCATTTTCTACATCAGAACGGTTCGCATTTCCGGTAATCGTAATCTGAGGCGCATACCGGATCTGTATGCTTTCACTTCCTCCTGCTGATCCACCGGCTAAAGTCACACCCGCCGCATTTGCTCCACCGGACGAATGATCAGAAAGAGTATAACCAAGCGCCGCAGCAGCCCTTTTCAAAAGTGTTTTTGCCCGTCCGGAACCATCAAGCGGAATGATCGCCTCCGGTCCTTCCTCAGCGACGGTCGTAAGGATTTCAGAGTTATAAATACCACCTAATGCATTCTTATAAATGGTATGCTGCTTTCCTTTTTTATCCGTCACAGTATCTGCAGAACCGTGAAGGTTCTTCTTTGCGTTCCCGGAACCTAAAGCACTCGTTGCCATATTTGAAGTAACCCGTACCTCTCCCTGAAAAAGTGTCCCGCTTGTTGCATTTTTAGCTACTTCGTACATCGTCCTCACCGCATCTACTACCGCCGGTGTGCCTTCCCTGATGCCCTTCGTCATGCTGGAAGGCAGCTCCCCGCCATTTTCCAGACAGGTACTAACGATTGCACTCATCTCGGTATTGTTGCTGATCTTATCCGAAAGCAGGGAAAATATATTGTCCACGGAACCGGTAAGCGCTGCCAGAGCACCGGCATCCTCCACTCCATCCTTAAAGCTTTCCGGAACTTTTACACCTGTCTTTTCCATCTGGCCAATTAAATCATCCATGCCACTGATCATATCAGAAAGACCGCTTTCATATAACTGCTTCATGGCATTTCTTGTATCTTCCGGAAGGTCAATATGAGTAAGTACCCGAGAAGCGATTCCATGCATCTTTGCATTCAGATCTTTTCCGGTAATTCCCTCTTTTGCCGCATCAGCTAACGCTTTATCCATCTCGGCATTGACCATTTCCGAAGCATGCTTCAGCATAGGATACGCCTCATAAATGGTATTCGTGACGAACTCCATACCCTTTTTATATCCCGCTGCGGTTTTCTTATAATACGCCTGCCTTGCACTGTCAATCTGACTGTCACGCTCCGCCTCGGTGATTTCGCCCATTTGGAATTTTACATCGGAATTTTGTGATTCAGCTTTAAATGCTTCTAATGCTCCATCGGCAATTTCTTTTTCATATTTCGCAATATCCTTTGACATCTGCTTAAATGTTTTACTGTCAAGCTCTGCACCGGAATATTTCAACCCCAAAGCTTGCAGACTTGCTTCATTTTCTGCATTTGTCACAGCCTCGGTAATATGATTGATCTTTCCTAAAATATTTTTAATCGTTTCATCCGTATCAATATCAATACCGTTTTTCATCGCCTTGGAAAGTCTTTTATTCAGTTTCTTCGTAAGCCTTGCCATTTCTTTATCAAGACCGGCATAAAAAGCATCATTTTCCTTTCCAAGCTTTGAATTTTTCCCGAATAAGAAATTCGTCGCAATAGAAACTGTATAACCCTGATTATCTATAACACTCTGCGCATTTTTAACATATTCCTTGATTTTTGCCTGATACGCTTCCTTGTCATCCTTCGTAAGCTTTAACCCTGCGGCTAACTTCCATTCGATCTTACCGATATCCCTTAGATTGCCAGCCATATCCTCTAACTTCTCCTCTGTCTCCCCGACAGAAGAAAGCAGGTTCTCTACCTGC
>CADBMH010000361.1 GCA_902795705.1 uncultured Lachnospiraceae bacterium
AATGATATTAAATTAAGGTGGTATAGAAAATGATTTTAAAATATGGGAATGTGGTACTGAGAGCAATCGAACAAAAAGACTGTCAATTACTAAAACAACTGATGAATTCGCCTGAAGTAGAGGAAATGACAGTTGGATGGAATCCACCGATATCAGATTATAATCAAGAGAATTGGATCAATAACTATAGAAACAGTAATACGCAGATTAGGTGGATGATTGAACTTGATAATGAAACCACTATAGGGATGATTGTTTTATCTGATATAGATTGGAAGAATCGCGTGGGATTTATTCATTATAAGATTAATCCTTTTGAAAAAAACAGAGAGCGAGGAGATACGAAAAATGCATTATATGCTGCCTTGTTATATGCATTTGATGAATTGGGACTCCATCGAATAGAAGGTTCCATTTTGGATTATAATTCTTTTTCGAGAAAATTAATAATGAGCATGGGTTTTGTTAAAGAAGGAACATATAGAAAAAAAGTATTCAAGCATGGGGAATGGCATGACGAGGACTATTTTGGTTTACTAAATAATGAATTTACACGATATTCAAATGGGGAAGCTCCATGGCAAGTGAAAAGAAGCAAGCAATGAAGTTAATGCAGTAAGGTGACTAAATGGAAATAGGTGGATATTTCGAATTTGAGAATCTGATTCATAATGAATATTATTCTGATCTCATTGCTTTAAACACGGCAAGAAATGCCGTGGCCTATCTAATAAAAGCTAATGGAATTAAGAAGTTGTACTTGCCTAAATATCTCTGCGATTCCGTTTATAAAGTTTGTGAGCGTGAAGATTGTGCCTATGAGTTTTATGAAGTGGGAGATGACTTTCAACCGATCTTTGATAAGAGTTTGTGCGATAATGAATGGCTGTATATTGTAAATTACTATGGTCAGGTTACAAATGAGAGAGCGTTGAAGGAAAAGTACATTCGGATTATCTTTGATAATGTCCAGGCTTTTTTCCAAAAGCCGATTGAAGGCATCGATACTCTGTATTCGTGCAGAAAGTTCTTTGGTGTGCCAGATGGCTCATATCTGTCAACGGATTGCAAAATAGATGTAGAACAGGATATTTCAAAAGATCGTATGACTCATATTCTTGGTAGATATGAATGTTCAGCCTCAGAGTTTTATAAGTCCTATGTTGATAATGAAGAAACATACTATAATCTACCGATTAGAGAAATGTCAAAGCTTACTCATAATATTTTGGGTGCTATTGACTATGAGACGGTAAAGAGAAAAAGGGAAGAGAATTTTAAGTATATTTTGGGGAGATTGCAACATATAAATGGAATAGAGGTTGAAGAAGTTGCAGGACCATTTGCGTACCCACTTTATATTAGTGACGGTCTTGAAATCAAAAAGAGATTAGCTAAGAAAGGTATCTTTATTGCGAGTTTGTGGCCTGCAGCGTATAAGTTTGGCGGACTTGCGAAGGATTTTAGTGAAAACATTCTACCATTACCCTGTGATCAGAGATATACACTAAAACATATGGAATTGATGATAGATCAACTTGAAATAGAGATCAAACAAGTTAAATAGTAGAGCATATATGATCAAAAACATTCTTATGTTCCGGACTAATGATGCAAGTTTCGGACAGTTCAATTATATGGTCAATGTCATAGCAGCAGAGTATGAGAAGCTCGGCTGCCATGTAGATTTTGTTGATATAATGACTGGTCACTTTGGAGAAGAACTAATTGATAAGCTTAAGCATAACCGCTTTGATGCAGCATTTTCATCAAACTGTATAGGTGAAGCGGAAGTCAGGTTTGCTGACGGTGAGAATGTATATGATCATTTTGGAGTGCCCTTCGTAGAGTTTATCGGTGATCATCCAATGGATCATTTCAAACATATCATCAAGTCAGGAAAACGCATGGTTTAAAATGGAACTCATGAGAGAGTATCAGCGGCCATGAATAACGGGGCAGTCGCTCTTACAGATCATAGTATCTATCTGGATGAACTGT
>CADBMH010000362.1 GCA_902795705.1 uncultured Lachnospiraceae bacterium
ATTTGCAGAATCTGCTTTCGTGAGTTAGCTTACAAGGGACAGATTCCAGGCGTGAAAAAAGCAAGCTGGTAAGGAGGTAAAACAAACATGATGACGAGCGATCCTATTGCAGATATGCTTACAAGAATCCGTAATGCGAATACTGCAAAGCATGATACAGTAGATGTACCTACCTCAAAGATGAAGGTCTCTATCGCAGACATTCTGGTAAAAGAGGGTTACATCAAAAAATATGATATGATCGATGTGGATGGAATCAAGATGATCCATATTACATTAAAATATGGCGCAGATAAGAACGACAAGATCATCTCCGGATTGAAGAGAATTTCTAAGCCGGGACTTCGTGTCTACGCCGGAAAAGAAGATCTTCCAAAAGTACTTGGCGGTTTGGGAATTGCAATTATTTCCACAAATAAGGGCGTCATGACGGATAAGGAAGCAAGAAAAGAAAATGTTGGCGGCGAGGTACTTGCCTTTGTTTGGTAGGGAACAGCCATAGCAATTTAAAATATGGAGGTGTACGGCATGTCACGAATCGGAAGAATGCCTATCGCGGTACCGGCTGGAGTTACAGTCGATATTGCAGAAAATAATAAAGTGACTGTAAAAGGACCAAAGGGAACACTCGAAAGAGTATTACCGAAGGATATGGAAATCAAAAAAGAGGGCGAGGAGATCATTGTAAATCGTCCGAATGATTTAAAGAAGATGAAATCCTTACATGGTCTGACAAGAACATTGATCAACAATATGGTGATCGGTGTTACGGAAGGATATCAGAAGGAGCTTGAGGTCAACGGTGTTGGTTACAGAGCTCAGAAGCAGGGAAAGAAATTAGTTCTTACTCTCGGATATTCTCATCCGGTAGAGATGGAGGATCCGGATGATCTTGAGGTGGTCGTGGAAGGTCAGAACAAGATCATTGTTAAGGGAATCAGCAAAGAAAAAGTCGGACAGTATGCGGCTGAGATCAGGGAAAAGAGACCACCGGAGCCATATAAGGGCAAGGGTATCAAGTATGTCGATGAGGTGATCAGACGTAAGGTCGGTAAGACCGGAAAGTAGTCTGAAAAAGCAAAGAATATGTTAAAATTCATAAAAAAGGAGTGAAAAGATACTATGATTAAAAAGCGTTCCAGATCAGAAGTTCGTGCAAAAAAGCACATGAAGGTTCGTAATCGTCTTTCAGGAACTACTGAGAGACCACGTTTAGCTGTATTCAGAAGTAATAATCATATGTACGCTCAGATCGTTGACGATACGGTGATTGATGCCAATGGAAACAAGTCCGGAGCAACACTTGTGGCAGCTTCTACTTTAGAGAAGGATGTCAAAGACGGCTTAGCGAAAACAAATAATGTAGAAGCAGCAGCTAAGCTCGGTGAAGTGATTGCGAAAAAGGCATTAGACAAGGGAATCAAAACGGTTGTCTTCGACAGAGGCGGTTTCATATATCAGGGTAAAGTAAAAGCTCTTGCAGATGCAGCCAGAGAAGCTGGTTTAGAGTTCTAAAAAAATAGGAGGAGAACAACACATGAAACGTACAATTATTGACGCTAGTAATTTAGAGCTGGAAGATAATGTGGTAACGATCAAGCGTGTCACCAAGGTTGTTAAGGGTGGACGTAATATGAGATTTACTGCGTTAGTTGTAGTTGGCGATAAAAACGGACATGTAGGTGCAGGGCTCGGAAAGGCAACGGAAATCCCGGAAGCGATCCGCAAGGGAAAAGAAGCTGCCACGAAGAGTTTAGTAGAAGTGCCGATCGATGAGAACGGCAGTGTACCGCATGATTTCAATGGTAAGTTCGGCAGTGCCTCTGTGCTTATCAAGAGGGCTCCGGAAGGTACTGGTATTATCGCAGGTGGTCCGGCGCGTGCCGTACTTGAGCTTGCAGGATATAAGAATATCCGTACAAAATCTTTGGGTTCCAATAACAAGCAGAATGTCGTGCTTGCAGCAATCGAAGGCCTTAAAGCTTTAAAGACACCGGAAGAGGTTGCCAAGGCTCGCGGTATTTCTGTAGAAGAGCTCTTAAGTTAGGAGGGATATCATGGCAGATAAGTTAAAAATTACATTGGTAAAGTCTACGATCGGTGCGATTCCAAAGCAGCGTGCTACGGTAGAAGCGTTAGGACTTAAAAAGATCGGAAAGACAGTAGAGCTGCCAAATAATGACGCCGTAAAGGGTATGGTTTGGCATGTAAGACATTTAGTAAAGGTAGAGGAAGTGTAGAGCTTCCGATGAATGTAAAAAGAGTGCTCCGAGGATTCGGGGTGCTCTTTTTTAGCTTGGTGTAAAATTTTTCGGGTAAAAAATCACAAAATTTTCTTGTACAATTTGCACAAAGACGAATTGCAAATTAATAAAAAAAATGTTACAATTTACAATAAGTGTGTGAGCTGGCATAAAAAGAGGTTTGTTAAGAATCAATAGAAGCTTGCATACATGTAAAAATCTGAAGAGCTATTTGAAAGGAGAGGTATCATGAAGGTTTCATGGAAAAAGGGATTGGCATTTGTATTGGCAATTGCAATGGTTCTGACAGGAGCATGGTATGTCGCACCGGCCGCATCAGCAGCAAAGAAGGCATCCGTGAAATTAAGCAAGACCAGTGCAAAGGTGAAGAAAGGTAAGAAGCTTACATTAAAGCTCAAGAAGACGAATGTGAAAAAAATCAAATCACAGACATGGTCTTCAAGCAAAAAGAGTGTGGCAACGGTATCGAAAAAGGGAGTTGTCACCGCCAAGAAAGCCGGAAAGGCAACGATTAAGGTAAAGGTAAAGTATATCGCAAAAGGTGCAAAAAAGACGACGACTAAGACTTTGAAATGCAAAGTGACAGTTACGGATTCTGTTGCGGCACCATCTGCGGAGCCGGAGAAATCCATTAAGATCAATATGGTGCCGCCTGCAATCGACAAGGCATCAAATATCGGACCGGAAAGAGAGGTTTCTATTGTCGGTGCGAGCAAGATGTCCGCAGATGGCAAAATGAAGGTGAAGGATAACGGCACGATGCGTAAGGAACTGTCCTCCCAGTATCTTCTTGCCAATGAAATGGGACTTGGTATCAATTTGGGAAATACGATGGAGGCATGTAAGGCAATCGGAGAGATTGACAATTTTTCAGAAGCAACGGATTTTGAGCAGGCATGGGGACAGCCGGTTACGACCTCTGCATACATTGACAGTGTGCGCTCCTATGGCTTTAATACACTTCGTATTCCGGTTGCATGGACGAGCATGGTGTCAAAGGACGGAAATTATACGATTGATCCGAAGATGCTCGGCCGCGTGGAGGAGATCGTAAACTATGCATTAAATAACGGAATGTATGTCATCATCAATGACCATTTTGATTATGGCTGGTGGGGAGCATTCGGTTCTGCAGATGAGACCGTCCGCGCAGGCGCAATGAAACGGTATATTTCCTATTGGACGCAGATTTCTGAGAGATTCAAAGGCTATTCTGACCATCTGATTTTTGAATCTGCCAATGAGGAGCTTGATATTGATATTCCAAATGGCGGCTTTAATGCAAAAATCAATGCAGACGGTTATATGTCTAATGATGGAAAAGCCGGTATCCTGACTACGGAGGAGGCATATAAGCTTGCAAATGAAATCAATCAGAAATTTGTAAATATTGTTCGCGAGTCCGGCGGCAATAATGCCTACAGGCATCTTTTGATTGCCGGATATACAACAAATATTACCTCCACCTGCGATGCAAGGTGGTAGATGCCGGCGGATACGGCAGAAAACGGGACAAATAAGCTGATGGTATCGGTACATTATTATGATCCATGGTCACTTTGCGGTGATGATATGGCGGGTGCGAAATATACAGCCGATGACAAGGCTCATACAGTTTCTGAATTTGAAAAGATGAAATCCAATTTTGTGGATAAGGGATATGGTGTCATTGTCGGCGAGATGGCTGTCTGCAATCCGAGACAGAATGATACGGTTTCCTGGTTAAAGGACAGCGTGGAAATCATGACTGAAAGAGGCTGCCAGCCGGTGCTCTGGGAAAATGGCAATTATTTTGAAAGAGAAGCCTGCGTAATGAAGTATAAAAATGTAGCAGAGCTTTATAATTCCCTGACCGGAGCAAAGGGTAAGATTGATGATGGCATGGAGGATGCCGTAGAGCCGGAGAATGCAGCAGAAATTAAGTCTGTTTCTGATGATATGCAGCCAGTCTGGAGTTGGACGGGCAGATGGAAAAAGAATGAAGGAAATAATATCTGTCTGGATGGTTCCGTAGTCACAGCGGGAGATATTTCAAAATTTGTAGAGACGGCTTCTGTTACAGATGAGTCAAAGCTGGTGTTTAACAACTGGGGATATCAGGCCTTCTTAAAGTTCGACTGGGCGAGCTTGAAAAAACCGTGCATTAAGATGACATTTGAATCTGAAACGAAAGCCTCTGTAGGAGATGTCCATTTTGGTGCTTGCAAGGAAGCAGATAAGAGTGCCAAGGGAGAGGAAGTTTATTCTTATAATGACTGGGGCGGAAAAGCGATCGTATTGTCCGATAAGCTGTTGACCTTACTTCGGGCAGACAGACCTTGGCTTAGCCTGACCTTTGGAAACGGACCGGTAGCTACCGGCATCTATGTTTACGATTTAGGTGAATAATCGATTTTTATTATAAAAGGCTCTGAATATACAGAAGGCTGTTGCCGTTTCTGTAATCATGAGGCGGGATGATTTCTCCACCGGCAATATTGCTGCCGGTGGAGAAATGTCTTTCATTACAAATATAGATAGGAGGACAAGGCATGAAAACAACTATTTTAAAAAAGGGTTTGGCATTTTTTCTGAGCCTTGCAATGCTGATAACGGGAACCGGATTTTTCGGGGCTACGGCATCCGCAAAGGCAAAAAAGGCATCCGTCAGGTTAAATAAGACGAGTGCTAAGCTTCTGAGGGGAAAAAAGCTTACCCTAAAGCTGAAAAAAACAAATATAAAAAAGCTCAAATCCCAAAGCTGGAGTACGGGCAATAAAAAGGTTGCCACAGTTTCAAAAAAAGGTGTTGTGACTGCAAAAAGTAAAGGAAAGACAACAATTAAGGTAAAAGTAACCTATATTGCCAAGGGTGCAAAAAAGGCAAAGCGTACAACCTTAAAGTGTCGGGTGACTGTGACGGAGCCTGTGACTGCGGTTTCCAGAATAGGAGCCATGCCGTTCATCAATTTGTCTTCGACAGAGATTGTACAAAAAATGGGACTTGGCTGGAATCTCGGAAATACGCTGGATGCCTTTCAGGATGGGACGCCTTCCGAGACGGCATGGCATAATGTGGTTACAACGAGGGAGATCATTAAAAAGGTTCATGATAAGGGCTTTAATACCATTCGTATTCCTGTGACCTGGTGGAATTATATCAATGCGGACTATTCGGTTAAGGAGGAGTGGATCGCACGCGTGCAGGAGATTGTTGATTATGCGATTGATGAGGATATGTATGTGGTGATCAATGTGCATCATGACGGTGCGCAGGATGTTGGCTGGCTGGATTTAGACGATCCGACCGGAAAGGATTTTGTCAGTGATGCAGATTTTGAAAAAATCCTGGCGAGATTTAAAGGCTTGTGGAAAACAGTTGCGACACGCTTTGAAAATTATGACGAACACCTGCTGTTTGAGGGCATGAATGAAGTGTGGAGCATGAAAGCAGGCTATAATTATGTAAATGTGGAGTACCAGAAACAGGACATGAAGCGAATCAATACGCTTAACCGGAGCTTTGTCGATGTTGTCCGTGCGACCGGCGGGAACAATGATAAGAGGTGGCTGATCTGTCCGGTCAGGAATACAGAGATACCCCTTGCCATAGATGAAAAATACGGTTTTGAAATGCCGAAGGATTCTGCAAAGCATCTCATGCTGGCAGTACACAATTATACCTCTGTTTCCCTTTCCGGTGTGGTAAGCTCCTTCAAGGAGGACAAAAAAGATACGATTGCCTATAATTATAAAAAATTAAAGGAAATGTATATTGATAAGGGAATCCCTGTATTTATCGGGGAGTATGGGACATTGAATACGCAGATGAAGAACCGGACGGCAGAGGGTTTGGGATATTTCTTCAAGAAGTATGGGATGGCATCTGCTGTCTGGGACAACAGCTATCACGATACGGATAAAGACAATATGGCGGTTTTTGATCGTGCAACGATAACAGACTGCATAAAAGACGGGTATTCTATCTGTGATTCCCTTCTTCGTGGGTATTTTTATGATACCAGGGATGAACAGGTGACAGAGGCACCGGTTTTGACTGCGCTGACAGCATTTGAATTAAGCTGTCCTGAAACGCTTTCCTTAAAAGCCGGCGAGTCCTGCAAGGTCGAGGTACAGAACAGGAGGCCGGAGGACAGCAATGATGTCGTCGTCTGGTCATCCTCAGACAGTACCGTCGCTTCCGTTTATAATGGAACAGTAGTAGCAAGGAGTATTGGAAATGCGGTAATTACCGCTTCGTCTAAATATGATGGGGCAGTCCGGAGAAAAATTGCGGTTTCTGTTGGTAAAACCACGCTGCAAAAGCCGACGACAGACATTATTTCCGTTAAAAATCTTTCACTTTCCGCAGGGGAGCAGGGCCATATGGCTGCCTATGCACTTCCGGCGGGGAATGGTGCAGAGCTTAAATATGAAAGTGCAGATTCCTCTATTGCGGTGGTTTCTTCAGTGGGAACTGTCCGTGCAGTGAAGGAGGGACAGACGACGATTAAGCTTACAAGCAGCGACGGAGTAACTAAGGAGGTAGCTGTGCTGGTTTCCGGAAAAAAGCAGGGAGCAGCTTTAAAAGCCGCAGGGACAAGGCGCATGCGTGAGGCGGCTTCACAGGAGTCAGAAACTGCTTATAATGGCTATCTGGCATTTCAGCTTGGGGGATATTGGGTATCCAGGGCAGATTATATGGATGAGAGTACGGGGCTTTCTGTTACGGAATATGTAAATTCAGATCATAAATCCTATGGCTCTGCTCCGTTTGACTATCACAGCATGGTGGTTGCCAGTAACCCCAAAAAAGGGGCGAAAAACCAGAAAAATGCAGAGCAGTATCTGGAAAAAGTTTCTATTTCGGATTCTGTGGTAAAGGAAAATGGAAGCTATGAGGCAGTGATTGACGGCTTTGATGCAACCTTGTGGGAGGATATGGGAAATGCAGCCTGGAATATGTTGTTTCTCTCGACGGACATTCCTCTTACCATGAAGGGAGTAACCTGTAAGGATATGACGGTCTATATTGACGACAAGGAGCTCGTCCATCTGGATAAGGCACCGCATAATACAGAGGCTTCTACCAACAAGGGTGTTTACCAGTTCTACGCTTTTGATACCTATGGTGAAACGCATGGGACGACAAAGGGTGGTGCCGTACAGCCTTTGAAAAACGGAACACCGGTGAAAAAATATGCAGTATTTCCAAAAAAGAGCATCCGCATTACTTATACCATTGAGGGAGTGGATTTTGATGCCGGAACGAAAAAGCCGGCACAGCCTGCAGGCCCGGTGGTCGGAAAGTCATTTTCCGGTCAGGATGGTTTCCGCTACAGTGTAACAGAGCGCGCAAAGGATGACGGAACAAAAGGCAAGGTAAAGCTTATCGGACTTACAGCAGCGGGAAAAAAGCAGAAGATGCTGACGATTCCGAATGCAATCAAGTATGCCGGATTAAATTATAAAGTAACTGCCTTAAAAAGCGGGGCATTTGCCGGAAATAAAACGGTGCAGAAGGTTGTACTAAGCACCGGGTTAAAATCCATTCCGGCAAAAGCATTTCAAAACTGCACAAAGCTTTGTCAGATTTCCGTAAAATCCAAAGTGAAGGTAAGTAAAAATGCTTTTAAGGGCTGTAAAAAGACGATCAAGATTAGCGGAAGCCGGGCAAATAAAAAATACTTTAAGGATCAGATGATAAAATCGGGGTATAAAAAGGTAAAGTAGTTCCTTGCTTTTTCCTAGTAAAAATGCTACAATGAAACTTGGATTTGTGCGCTCTTTTTGTGAAAAATGTTTATTTTCCAAAAGGGGTGTAAAGGGTTACTGTAAATCGTAACCGAATAAAAAACACAGAAAGGGGAACCGGAATGAGTAATGCAACTTTTCGTGGGGGCGTGCACCCATACGAAGGAAAAGAATTGTCCGAGAATCAGCCAATCAAGACGGTCGAGGCAAAGGGCGAATTTGTCTTTCCGATGGCACAGCATATCGGGGCACCGGCTACACCAATCGTAGCTAAGGGCGATAAGGTACTGGTGGGACAGAAGATTGGCGAAGCCAGTGGATTTATTTCAGCAAATATTTGCAGCTCGGTTTCTGGAACAGTAAAGGCGGTAGAGCCTAGAATGCTCCTCAATGGTTCAAAGGCGACCTGTGTTGTCATCGACAATGACGGTGAGTACACGGGGATAGACGGACTTGGTGAGGATCGTGATTATACGAAGCTTTCAAATGATGAGATTCGTGACATTGTGAAAGAAGCAGGCGTTGTAGGTATGGGAGGTGCAGGATTTCCGACGAATGTCAAGCTGGCACCGAAGGACCCGGAGGCGATTGACTATATTCTTGTCAACGGTGCGGAATGTGAGCCGTATCTGACATCCGATTACAGACAGATGTTAGAATGTCCGGAGGAAATCGTCGGAGGCTTAAAGATCATCTTAAAGCTTTTTGATAAGGCGAAAGGACTGATCTGTATCGAGGATAATAAGCCGCTTGCGATCCAGAAGATGCAGGAGGCTGTACAGGGCGAGAGCCGTATCGATGTAAAAGTTCTGAAAACAAAATACCCGCAGGGAGGCGAGCGTACTCTGATCTCGGCTGCGACAGGCAGAAAGATTTATTCAAAGAAGCTGCCGGCAGACGCGGGTTGTATCGTAGATAATATTTCCACGGTAATTGCAATTTACCGTGCAGTCTGCAAGCAGACACCGCTCATTACAAGAGTGGTTACACTGACGGGGGAGGCGTTCGAGTCTCCGGTCAATGTAAATGTCCGCTTAGGATGCAGTCATGCGGGATTAGTGGAGCATGGGGGCGGTTTTAAGGAAGAGCCGAAAAAGATCATCTCCGGCGGCCCGATGATGGGCTTCGCGATGTTTGATCTGAATGTTCCTGTTACGAAGACTTCTTCTTCCATATTGGCGATGACAGAGGATCAGGTGGCAGAGTTTGATCCGTCTGCATGTATACGCTGCGGACGATGTGTAGCTGCATGTCCGGGTAATCTGGTGCCGCAGAAGATGGCACAGGCAGCATTGAATAACAACTATGAGGAGTTTGAGAAATTGAACGGCATGGAATGTTATGAATGCGGAAGCTGTACATTTGTCTGTCCGGCGAGAAGACCGCTGACACAGACCTTTAAGCAGGCGCGGCAATATGTTATGGCACAGAGAAGAAAGAAATAGGAGGTGTAACGAAGCGTGAATCAGTTATTAAATATTTCATCATCCCCACATGTGCGCGAGAAATCAAGCACAAAGAGCATTATGTGGGATGTATTCCTTGCACTTATGCCTGCTGCTATCTTTGGAATCTATAATTTTAGTATAAAGGCGAAGAGTATCAATGCAGTTTTACTTATTATTGTCTGTATTGCGACTTGCGTGCTGACGGAATATATCTGGGAGAAATGTATGAAGCTCCCGCTTACGGTAAGTGACGGAAGTGCTGCCCTTACCGGACTTTTACTGGCACTGAACCTGTCATCGACCTTCCCGGTGTGGATGGCGATCATAGGAAGTGTATTTGCGATTTTGGTAGTAAAACAGCTTTTTGGTGGAATCGGTCAGAATTTTATGAACCCTGCACTCGGCGCGAGATGCTTTTTGATGGTATCCTTTGCCGGTCAGATGACCTCTTTCACCTATGACGGCGTGACGGGAGCGACACCGCTTGCGATCATCAAGACGGGAAAGGTTCCGGAAGGTCTTGCAAAGCCGGGGCTTCTTGATATGTTCCTCGGAAATATCGGCGGTACGATCGGCGAGACCTCTGCTCTTGCGCTCCTCATCGGTGCTGCATATCTGCTGTGCCGTAAAGTGATCACATGGAAGATTCCGGTTACATATATTGCGACCTTTGCAATCTTCTTCCTGATCTTCGGTACGAACATGGCAGGTGTGGACAGCATGAGCGGCGAAGTTCTGTTACAGGAGCTTTGCGGCGGCGGATTGATCTTAGGAGCCTTCTTCATGGCGACCGATTATGTGACGAGTCCGATCACACCGACAGGTCAGATCGTATTTGGAATCATCTTAGGTCTCCTTACCGGTATTTTCCGTGTATTCGGTGCATCCGCAGAGGGTGTTTCCTATGCGATCATTATCTCCAATCTTTTAGTACCGCTGATCGAGAGATATACGATTCCGACTCCGTTTGGAAAGGAGGGCATCAAAGATGGAGAATAATGAAAAGAAGAAAAATACATTAGTTCATGATACGATTGCTATTTTCCTGATCACATTAGTTGCGGGCATTCTCTTGGGCGGCGTATATCAGATTACGAAGGATACGATCACGAAGAGAGAAGAAGATGCGACAAATGAAGCCTATGCGGCAGTTTATAAGGATGCCACATTTAAGGAAGACGATGCTGTAACAAAGGCAAAGGATGCCTTTAATGAAGATTTAAAGGCGGGCAAGGTGGAATCACAGGCCGGCTATAATCTTTCTGATGTAGAGATCACGGATATACGTGTAGCAGATAAAGGCGGCTATGTACTGACAACCTCCGGAAAAGGCTACGGCGGAGCAGTGAAGATCGCTCTTGGTGTGAATGATCAGGGAGAAATCATCGGCATTCAGGTTACAGACTGCACGAATGAGACTCCGGGACTTGGTCAGAACAGCTCCAAAGAGGAGTGGAACGGTCAGTTCAAGGAGGCTTCCACTGCGAAGGAAGCAGTTGTTGATAAGGATAAGGAAAGCGCAAAGGGAGATGTCGTAGAGATCAGCGCGATCTCCGGTGCGACGATCACCAGCCGTGCAGTATCCAGAGCAGTAGACGGGGCAATGCTCCTCATTGCTTCATTAAAGTAGATGGGGCATAGAAATTGTCTTTATTAAAAAATAAATCAGGAGGGAAAACCATGAATGTATGTGTAGAGCGTTTGAAAAATGGTATTATCACAGAGAATCCTACCTTTGTGATGATGCTTGGTATGTGTCCTACCCTTGCTGTAACATCTTCTGCGATCAACGGCTTAGGTATGGGACTGACCACGACGGTTGTACTTACATTATCCAATGTATTCATTTCCTTACTTCGTAAAGTGATTCCGGATAAGGTTCGTATACCGGCATATATTGTAGTAGTAGCGTCGTTCGTTACAATGGTACAGCTTTTGTTAAAGGCTTATCTGCCATTCCTCGACAGCGCTTTGGGTGTATATATTCCGCTTATCGTGGTAAACTGTATTATCTTAGGAAGAGCGGAGGCTTACGCAGGAAAGAATCCTGTAGTACCGTCCCTGTTTGACGGTCTTGGCATGGGACTCGGATTTACCTTCGGTCTGACCTGTATCGGTATCTGCCGTGAGATTTTAGGTGCTGGAGCATTGTTTAACTTTACTTTTATTCCGGAGGATTTTCATATTACATTTTTCGTACTCGCACCGGGAGCTTTCTTAGTACTTGCGTGCCTGACTGCAGTACAGAATAAGCTGCAGATGCCTTCTGCAACGAATGTAGAGGATTCCGAGGCAATGAAATGCGGTTACTGTGCCGGCTGTGCGGCAAGTGCCTGTGTAGCAAACAAGGGCATCATTGAGGCAGAGCGTGTAGCTGCAAAGGCAGCAGAGGCTCAGGCAAAGAAGGAAGCGGCAGCAAAGAAAGCACAGGCAGCGAAGGAAGCGAAGGCAAAAGCGGAAGCCGAAGCAAAGGCGAAGGCAGAAGCAGAAGCTGCAAAAGCAGAGACGGGAGCACCTGCACCAAACGCTGAGGCTGCAAAAGCAGAGGAAAAGGAGGATTGATTTAAGTGGAAATTTTTGTGATTATTATTTCATCAATGCTCGTCAGTAACGTTGTACTTAGTCAGTTCCTCGGTATCTGTCCGTTCCTCGGCGTATCGAAGAAGGTTGACACAGCTCTCGGAATGGGAGTTGCCGTAACATTCGTTATTACGATTGCATGTTTAATTACTTATCCGATCTATTACTTTTTGTTAGTGCCGAATGGATTGGATTATCTGGAAACGATTGCATTTATTTTGATCATTGCTGCACTTGTTCAGTTTATTGAAATGGTACTTAAAAAGTTCATTCCGGCGCTGCATGCGTCTCTGGGTGTTTACTTACCGTTAATCACAACAAACTGTGCAGTGCTTGGTGTAGCTATTAACAATGCAACAGATTATGGCGAGGAGGCATTCGGAATCGGATATCTTTACAGCACGGTCCGCGGATTTTTTACCGCAGTCGGATTTTTGATCGCTATCGTGATCCTGGCAAGCATCCGTGAGAGAACCGAGAATAATGATATTCCGAACTCTTTCAAGGGAACACCGATCGTACTTGTAACCTCCAGCCTGATGGCGATCGCATTCTGCGGTTTTGCCGGATTAGTATAGAAAGGAGGAGACGGATATGGTAACAGGTATTATCTGGGCGGCAGCCCTTGTCGGTATCATTGGTGTGTTAATTGGTCTTCTTCTTGGATTTGCGGCAATCAAGTTAGAGGTGCCGGTAGATGAGAAAGAGATTGCAGTCAGGGAAGAGCTTCCGGGCGCTAACTGCGGTGGCTGCGGATATGCGGGCTGTGATGCTCTTGCAAAAGCAATTGCGGCAGGAGAGGCAGCAGTCAATTCCTGTGCGCCGGGTGGTGCGGCAGTAGCGGAAAAGATCGGAAAAATCATGGGTGTAGAAAGCGGTGATTCCGTGAAAATGGTTGCCTATGTGAAGTGTTCCGGAACCTGCGACAAGGCAGGGCTGAAAGCGCATTACTATGGTCTTGCAGACTGTAAGCGTGCGGCAGCGATACCGGGACGCAGCGATAAGGCATGTGACTACGGCTGTATGGGATACGGTTCCTGCGTGTCTGCATGTCAGTTTGATGCGATCCACATTAAAGACGGAATCGCAGAGGTTGATAAAGAAAAGTGTGTTGCCTGCGGAAAGTGCGTGGCAGAATGTCCGAATTCTTTGATCGAATTAGTGCCGTATGAAGCAAAATGGACAGTTGCATGCTCGAACAAGGACAAAGGTCCGAAGGTGATGTCTGTCTGTGACAACGGCTGCATCGGCTGCGGTATCTGTGAAAAGACCTGTAACTTTGACGCGATCAAGGTGGAGAACAATATCGCCCACATCGATCAGAGCAAGTGTAAAGGCTGTGGACTCTGTGCGCAGAAATGTCCGAGAAAGGTTATTTTATCGCACTAGAGCGGTGATTTTATATGATTTTAGGGGAGTTCCTGGAAAGGGACTCCCTTAATAAAACGGGGGATATATGGGAAGAAAAGAACAGGAAGTAAATCAGGCATTTTTTGACGAAAACGAAAAACAAATCAATTATACCATCAGTAGGGCGCTGATGGCTGTCTTTTTTGTGTTCCCTGTTCTTCTTATTCTGAAGGGAACCGGTATATTTTCCTTTACATGGGAGGTTGCTTTTCAGGTTTCGTTTGTAGGGGTTATTTGTACACTGTCCCCTTATCTGGTCTGCAAATTTACGAAAAACCAGTCCTTTATCAAATATTACAATCTGATCTGTGCGATTGCATTAGTCAGCTATCTTTCCACAAAATATCATGTAGGCATTTATATCACTTTTATTCTTCCCGCTATTATGAGCTGTTTGTATTTTGATAAAAAATTTACGATAAGGATTTTATGTTTTTCCTACATTGGCTGTCTGCTTGGATATTATTTCAAAAGCTTTCCGATTGCGGCAGATTTAAAAACCGATCCCAATCCGATAACGGGAGTGTATATTCCGTATATTGCGGGCTTTACACTTGAGTTTTTGGCAAGCTTAATATTTCTGTACCTCTTGTCCGGCAGAACAAATGCTTTTTTGGTGAAACAGGGAAAACTGATCGAAAATCTGCAGGCAAGCGAGGAAATGACTAAAATGGCAATGGATGCCACAAAAGATATCTTCTTTCAATATGATGTAAGAGAGGATCTCTATATCAGCAGCGGTACGATCCGCGGCTGGAAGAAAAAAGAGCTCCGTATTCCGGAGTTTTCTGTATATGCCGGAGAGATGGGCTGGGAAACCGGGGAATTTATAGAGCTTTTTGAAAGAACCATTCATCTGCCGGAGAAGGAAGGAAACCATTTGGAGGATAAAATATGCATTGATTTTGAAGAGAATGGAATCAAATATCCGGCATGGGCATATTTTGCCGTCAATATTCTCCGGAATGAGGGTGGAGTCCCGATTAAGGTACTCGGAATTGCCCGTGATATTACAGATGAAAAAGTAGAGGAACTGAAACGGACAGAGGAGAAAAATCACGATCCATTGACCGGAATGTATCATTATGCAGGGTTTCGCCGTATTGTGAACGAAATTTCAGAGACAGACCATACGCATCAGATCATGGTGCTCCATATTCAAAATTATAAAGAGATCGGGGAGTGTTACGGAGAGGTTTACAGAGATTATATTATATTAAATATTTCTGACTTGATCAAAAAGGTAATCGGAGATAAAAATATTTATAATTGCAGATTGTCTGAAGATATTTTTCTTTTATATATTGAAAATGAGGAGGAAATCGATGGCTCGAAGCTCCGACAGATTTTGAACAATAGACTGGCAGAGCTTTATATTGGTGAAAAAGAGGTCAAGGATCTTTTGTTTGCTTTCGGATTTTATGCCGGGACACAGGATATTGAGGAATTATTAAAAATTGCAATGCGTTATGTCGGAAAGGAAGCAGAGGTATCAGAGTATCAAGGGACAGAAGCTTCTGTGGAAAAGATACTCCACAATGAGAAAAGATTGTGGGATATTCCGGAGTATAAACGGGAGGAGGCGGTCAGACAATTCAACAAAAATATCTCCACGTTGATTCTTAATGCAAAGGATCAGGCAGGAATGGTTCAGATCATATTGGATAGAATGGGGAAATTTTTTGATCTGGATGCAATCCGGGTGTATGAATTTCCTGCTGCAACGCATGCAGTTTTTCCGGTATATTACTGGGGAGAGGAAGCTCTTAGACAGAAGATTGCTTCCATGCCGCTTTCGGAGGAAGTACAGGATGTATTTGTACAAAATTTTGCACAGAGCAGGATTGTGGACACTACAATCGGCGCATTTCGGGAATTATTTAAACAATATGAGGGGAATCCCCTTTTGCTTTCCGGTTTTTCCAGCCTGATCTATCCGCTTTCTGCAGGAGAAGTCTGCAAGGCAGTTCTGATTTTTGATAAAGCAGAGGAAACATATGCATGGACAGATGAACAGAAGGAGAAGCTTTTGTCTGCGAGTCGGATTTTGGGAAATCATTTACTGATCGTATTAGATTCCGGTTCCGCAAAGCAGAAGCAGATTTTCCTGACTACAATGTCCCAGATGTTACGCACTCCGATGAATTCTATTTTTGAGCTGACGGATATTGCCAGAAAGAGTACGGATCGTCCGGAGGAATTGATCGGTTATATGGACATGATTGATGTTTCTTCTGAGAATCTTCTGCGCGTAGTAAATAATATCGTTGATCTGTCCCGTATGGACATGCATGCAATGATGTTGAATGAGCAGATTTTCAGCTTAGAAGATGTGCTTTCCAGGATTGAGCAGAAAGAGCGCCCGGAAATCAGCAGAAAACGGATATCATTTCTTTTGGAGCGAAGATTTCAGGAGAATCTGTTAAAGGGAGATGACAGCAGACTGGAACAGGTTCTTTCTACATTGTTAAAACAGGCGATTCATTTTGTGTCTCTGGATGGAAAAATCCATTTGACGGTAGAAGAAATTTCCAGGAGGGATCAAATGATCGGACTCCGGTTTTCTGTTGAGGATAACGGTCCCGGAATCCCGGATGAGGCGATGCCTCATATTTTTGAAATGCTTACAGAAGAAAGCCAGGAAAGCTCAGGAAGGGAATACGGGACAGAGTTAGAACTTGGAATCTGTTATCAATTAGTGAAGCGAATGGGTGGAGAACTTTTTGTAAAAAGTGAGTTAGGGAAAGGGACGACATTTTCATTTGGTCTGCAGTTTGTCTGCCCGCCGAGTGACAGTTTGTTTCGATTTATGTCGCAAAAGAAACAGGAAGAAGAAAATCGCATGACACTGGAGGGGAAAAAGATTCTGATTGCTGAGGATGATACGATCAACCGGGAGATTTTAAAGCGCCTGTTTGAAAAGCACGGTGCGATGGTAGAGGCCGCAGAAAATGGCAGGAAGTGTCTGGATCTGTTTCAGGAAAGCGCACCGGGAGAATTTGCATTTATCATTATGGATATTATCATGCCTGTCATGAACGGGCACGATACGACACGGGCGATCAGAAAGCTTCGAAGAACCGATGCAAAAAAAATTCCGATTCTTGCCCTCAGTGCAAATGCATTCAAGGAGGATACGGAGCTGTCCTTAGAGTCTGGTATGAATGCACATTTGACAAAACCGATACATATGGATGCGATCATGCGGGAACTCGGTCGCGTAGAAAACGAGGAGAATAGAAGATGAGCAGGGAAGATACAGAGAAAAAGTTTATTCCATATGAATATATTAAAAGGCATGCTTATTATGAAGATGCAGAAGCCAGGCAATATGTCTGCAAGGGCTGCGGCATGAAATTGATCACAGACGATCACACCTTCATTTCCGAATGCTTTTTTTGTGGTGGTCTTTTGGAGCTTGGAGACAGCCTTTCGGAGGAGCTTCGTCCTACGAAGGTCATTCCGTTCCAGATATCGAAAAGGAAGGCGGAAAAGGCGTTTAAGCGCTGGTTTTTTAAATTGAAGCTTTCGCCGCGTGAGTTTCAGATCAGAAGAAAGGACTGCAAAATTCAGGCGGTTTATATTCCGGTATGGACATTTCAGATGCGGGCGCAGGGAGAAGCGGTTTTACATGCCGTGAAAAGCAGTAAGAAGATAGAGGAGCGGGAGAAGATCATTGAGACAGAACATTATGACCTTCTCAGGCAGTTTGATCTTGGCTTTTCCAATTTATTTATCAATGCTTCGAAGCATTTTGAGACTCGCTTTTTGGATGCGGCGGCTCCGTATGATTTTACGAAGGTAAAACGTTTTTCCCCACGCGAAATTGCGGGATATGTGGCAGAGAAATATTATTATACAGAGAATGATCTTATGGAGGAGGCAGAAAAAAAGACGAGGGAATCCTTGCGGGAATATATCCTCAGTACTGTACAGGGATATGACGAATGCCGGTTTTTAGAAAGTGAATATCAGATTGCACCTGCGGAAGCGGAATACACCTGGCTTCCGGTATATTATGCGGGGTTGTCGGATGTGGACAGTGACTATACCTTTTTTATGAATGGTCAGACAGGAAAGCTGGCTTTTTCTCCCCCATATTCTTTGATTAAAACCTTTGTGGGCGGTGGCGTTATTTTAGCATTTGCATTTTTTGCACTCCGCATTATTATTTTGTTCTTAGGAGGACCGTTATTGTGAAAAATCGAAGACTGGTAAAATATATGATGTTTCTCTTAGCAGTGCCAGGTATGTGGTTTTCCGTGTTTCACGTATCAGCGGAAACAGATGTGTCCGAAAAAGCGGCTTCAGAAGCAAGGCTGTCCGACAGCGCAGGACTGCTCACAACAGAGGAGTCTGTGAAGCTTTCGGAAACTTTAGGTCGTGTACCGGAAAATTATGACTTGTCTGTTTATTTGATCACAACTGCGAAAATCGGAAAAAAGGAAAGTGCTTCCTATATGAAAGAGCAGTATCAAAAAGCCGAAGATAAAAATTTGATCATCTGCCTGATCAGCACAAAGGGGAAAAAGGTTTTTTGTACCGTTCAGGCATTTGGAAGTGCTAAGGACAATTTGACCGATCAACGACGGAAGAAGCTTGCTTCGGATTTAGAAAAGCAGATTAAAAATAAAAAATATCTGGGCGGGATGGAATTTTTCTGCAGGGATCTTTTGGAAAAGTTGCAGGCTCCGCCTGTATTTGATATGATTTTCTTTCG
>CADBMH010000363.1 GCA_902795705.1 uncultured Lachnospiraceae bacterium
ATTTTGTTTATAATTATATCTTTAGTTTTTGTAATAAAGTTAGATTACGTTATTCTTTGGATCATTACAACATAAAAAACACTCACAGCGAAAGAGTAGATGATAAAATATACTTATATGAAATTGAAAGAAAAAATGATTCTGAATGGGGAATGGAGGGTTTATATATTACATTTAAATTATCTGATTTTATAAAAAATATTTTGAAAAAATAGGAGAAAACCAATGACGGTAGCAGAATATATTTTTGATTTTTTACAAAAAAAAGGGATTGGAACTGTCTATATGGTATCCGGCAGTTCAGCGATGTGGCTGACGGATGCTTTATATCGAAATGAGCATTTGAAAGCAGTATGCTGCCAGCATGAGCAGGTCGCAGCAATGGCTGCTGATGCCACAGGAAGAACCGGTGATGTGCCTGGAGCTACACTTGTTACAATAGGTCCCGGTGCGACAAATGCAGTCACAGGTGTTGCAGGAGCATATGTGGATTCTTCCCCCATGATCGTACTGTCAGGACAGACGAATTCCAAAGTGTTAAAAGATCAAATCGAGACGGGAGTCCGGACCAAAGGGACACAAAGTATTGCGTTAGAAGGAATGGTCAGCAGCATTACAAAATATTTTGCTGTGGTCACGGATCCGGCAGACATCAGATATCATATGGAAAAAGCTTATTATGAAGCAATGAACGGTCGAAAAGGGCCGGTGTGGATTGATGTCCCTGTAGATATTCAGAACCAGCAGACACCGGAGGATATGCAGGGATTTACTCCTGAAGAAAGCAGCCAGGAAAAAATAGACTGGGAATTCATTAAGAGCAAAATGGAAGCCTCGGAAAAACCATTGATCTTCATGGGATATGGTGCATTAAGTTCGGGAATGTCCGATAAGATACTTGATTTTTCCAAAAGGTTTTCCATACCTGTTGTAGTTTCACGAGGCGGGATTGGTGCAATTCCTTCTGCACATGATTTATTTATCGGACGGCCGGGAGCATACGGGGACAGGGCCAGTCATTTCGCAATCCAAAAATGCGATCTTTTGCTGGTACTTGGAAGCAGGCTGTCACAATCCACAATAGGATATTATCCCGACCGGATCGCCCCTGATGCAGCAAAGATCGTAGTGGATATCGATGAAAAGGAATTAGCGAGAACAGACATGGCAATTGATATCCGGATCCAAATGGACTTGAAAGATTTTGTCCCAAAGCTATTAACGGAATCCGAAAGCTGGAAACAAAAAGAGCATAAAGAGTGGATCACATATTGTCTGGATAATAAAAAAAGATATCCCGTAGTTGAAAAAAGTTACAAGGAAGAAGAAGGGATCAACAGCTATTATTTTACACAACTGCTGTCAGAAAATACTCCGGACGGTCTGACGATTGTCGTAGATACCGGCAGCGTATGCAATGTTGTTTCCCAGTCCTGGCAGCTCAAGGAGAACCAAAAGTATCTTATTTCAGGAAATTTTTCCTGCATGGGCTTTTGGGCAGCTGCCATAGGAGCGGCCGGAAGGGGTGATGTAATTGCATTATCCGGAGATGGTTCCGTACAGATGAATGTGCAGGATTTTGCAACACTTGCGTATTATAAGATGCCGGTAAAGCTGTTTATCTATAATAATCACGGATATCTGTTGATCCGTCATAACCAGCACAATTACATGAATGACCGTTTTCTCGGTGTTGGAGCAGACAGCGGAGTTCCTTCAGTGGATTTTTGCAAAATAGCTTCTGCATATGGGATCCCATCCGTCAGGATAGGCCATAAAGAAGAAATCATTGAAAAAGTAGAGCATGTCTTTCGCCTGGATGGTCCTGTAGTTTGTGAAGTAATGACGCAGGAGTTCGGGATCCTTGCACCCCGCATTGCTTCCAAAGTCATGCCGGATGGTTCTTTAAGAGCGGCGGAGTTTGATGATCTTTGGCCATTCTTAAATGAATGAGAAGGGGAGGCTTCATACAGATACCAGAACGGTATGGAAGGATTTCTAAATTCGTCAACTATGATTATTTTGAAAGAAGGTGATAGGATTGGTTTTACGTGCTAAAACGAAAAACTTATTTCAGGGAAAGCCCCTGACAGAAAAGCAGGCAGAAAATTCCAAATTAAATATCAAGGAGCTGGAAGCAGGAGAAACAATATTGACTTCCCTTCCCAGACGTCTCGTATTTGAGCTGACAAATGCCTGCAACCTTAATTGTAAGATGTGCGGACGGAATGCAGCTGATTTTAAGCCGACCATGTTTCAGCTGGATTGGCTAAGATACTTCGAACCGATGTTAGATACTGTGGAAGAAGTCACTCTGATGGGCTGGGGAGAACCTACCGTCCATCCTGAATTTTCTGAAATGCTCCGGATCATAGACCAGCATAGTGCAAGAAAATATTTCTGTTCCAACGGGATGAGGCTGGACAAGCTGAAAGATGCCATATTCGATTATCATGTGGATGTATTTGCAGTGAGCCTGGATGGTGCAACAAAAGAAACAAATGATAATATCCGGCTGGGCTCGGATATCGATAAGATCACAAGAGATCTGAAGGATATTATAAAAACAAGAAACGAGAAAGGGTTAAAGTACCCATGGATCAATTTTGTGTTTTGTGCAATGAAGTCCAATTTACATGAACTTCCGGATCTGGTCCGTCTGGCGGCTGATATCGGACTTGATGAAGTGAAGGTGGTCTATTTAACGGCATTTGATAACGAACTGGCAAAAGAAGTTCTCTGGGATGCCGTGGATGAAGTCCGGGAGACTTTTGATGAGGCAGTAAAAATCGGGGAGGAAACAGGTGTGGCATTGAAACTTCCCCATCTCCAGGGAGAAGACATAGCCGGTGATAAGGAACATAAGGACTGCTTTGTATCCTGGAGGGATTTCTTTATAGGATCGGATGGCTATATACGTCCATGTATGTCCACACCGATCCAGTTCGAAAGGTTTGACATGGATAAATCATTTGATGAAATGTGGAATAGTGAGTTTTATCAGAGATATAGAGAAATTGTGAATGATCCGGCCAAAATGGATGGACCATGCAGAAGATGTTATCAGTCATCTCACTGCAATTGGAACAAGCAGACTACATGGCTGCAGATGGAACAGCAGTTTTCACCTGATTGGAAAAATAAGGGAGAATGAGAGATGGAAAAAAAATGGGAAAATGAGCCGCAGGCTCGTGATGAGATCAAACAAATGGTAGCTGAGTATTATCATCAATTCATGGAAAGCAAAAAAACATACATAGAGGGAGAACGGATCAATTATTCCGGAAGGGTATTTGATGACAAAGAAATGATGTCCCTTGCAGATGCCATGCTGGATTTTTGGCTCACATCCGGAAGGTTTGCTGTAGAATTTGAAGAAAAATATGCAGATATGCTTGGAGTAAAACATGCACATCTTGTAAACAGCGGTTCTTCTGCGAATTTGATTGCATTTGCGACACTTACTTCGCCGGAACTGGGAGAACGAAGAATCCTTCCCGGTGACGAAGTGATCACGGTCGCTGCAGCTTTTCCGACAACCGTAAGCCCTATTATACAGTATGGAGCAGTCCCTGTATTTCTGGATGTGACAATCCCTCAGTATAATATCGATGTTTCAAAACTAGCAGAAGCGTTATCAGATAAGACAAAGGCAATTTTTCTTGCCCATACACTTGGAAATCCCTTTGATATCAAAACCGTCAAGACATTTTGCGATGAACATCACTTGTGGTTGATCGAAGATAACTGCGATGCTCTTGGATCGGAATATACGATTGACGGGGAAACCCGCCTCACCGGTGCATGGGGAGATATTTCTACAGGAAGTTTTTATCCGCCTCATCATGTGACTCTTGGAGAAGGCGGCATTGTATGTACGAATGATGCTCTTTTGAATAAACTGATATTGTCCTATCGTGACTGGGGAAGGGATTGTGTATGTCCGTCTGGTCAGGATAATCTGTGCGGCCATCGTTTTGACGGGCAGTATGGTGAGCTTCCTGAGGGATACGACCATAAATATGTATACAGTCATTTCGGATATAACATGAAGGTAACAGACATGCAGGCCGCTGTGGGCTGTGCCCAGCTTGAGAAATTCCCGGGATTTGCCGGGAAAAGAAGAGACAATTGGAAGAGGTTAAAAGAAGCACTGTCCTCTTTAAAAGATAAACTGATCCTGCCTGAAGCCGGTGAGAATAGCGATCCGTCCTGGTTCGGATTTTTGATCTCCATCCGACCGGATTCAGGTATATCAAGGAATGCAGTTACGAAATATCTGGAAGAACATAATATCCAGACAAGACTTTTGTTCAGCGGAAACATCATTAGACATCCTTGTTTTGATGAGCTTCGTGGAACCAATGCATACCGTATTGTTGGAACTCTTCGTAACACAGACTTTATCATGGAGAATTCTTTCTGGATCGGTGTATATCCGGGAATGACGGACGAAATGATTGATTACATGGTGAAGATAATTTTTGAAGCTGTAGAAGGATAATATTAATATGTTATTTATGGGAGGTACATATGAAGGTTGTTTTGTTGGCCGGGGGTGCGGGAACCAGAATATCAGAGGAGTCGGAATACCGCCCAAAACCTATGATAGAGATAGGAGGCATGCCTATATTATGGCATATCATGAAAGAATATTC
>CADBMH010000364.1 GCA_902795705.1 uncultured Lachnospiraceae bacterium
GAGGAGGAGTGGCAGCTTCCGCTATATGAATCGATCCGCGGACTGGATGAGAAATACCGGATGGTGATTTTGCTATATTATTATGCGGGATATTCGGTAAAGGAAATCGGACAGATGCTCCATGTAAAGGAGAGTACGGTTCAGACAAGACTACAGCGGGGGCGTGAAAAATTGCGAAAGGAACTGGAGGATTAGGTTATCATGCCGACAGGCGATGTGAAAAATCATTTTGAAAAGATGGAGGTTTTTTATGAAAGAAAAGATAGATAAATATATAAATGAAGCGAATATCCATTCTGTTTTAGAGCAGATTGAGGTGCCGGAAGGCCTAGAGGAAAAGCTTTTGGAACTGAACAGGAAAGAGAATTCAGGAAGGAAAAAAAGGATTTCGAAATGGCTTCCTGCGGCTGCGTGCTTTGCATTTGTATTTCTTGTAGGAACAGCTTCCGTTGCAGCTGTGAAAAAATGGGGCTTTTCTGATTTTTATAATAAAGGAGAGCTTCCGCAGTCGGCTGAGCAGATAACAAATGCAGAGGTAAAAAAGTCGAGTACACAAAATCGTACAACGGATGAATTTGGAAATGATGCCCGGACGGATATTGTAAAAGGACACGAAGATGTGGTAAGCTTTAAACCGACATTTACCGTATGTGATGAAGAATCGGTTTATGTGGGATTTGAGGCGGAGGTTTCCGAGGATTCCGGGTATTTTCTGATTTCAGAGGAGGATGATCTTTTAAAACCGGTCTCAGAGGTGCTTGGGAAGAAGTCAGCAAAAACGGTTTTGGAATATTGCAAAAAAAAGCATTTAAACATAATCATGATCCGTGGGAGTTTTCCTTTAGATGATAAAGCAGCTTCTTTTCAGACATACAGGGCAGAGCTTATCTCCGGAAATAAGGTAGAATATCTTTTGGTGGGAGGACGGCTGGAGAAAGAGAAAAATATAGAAGTTTCCGTGATCTATCAGGCGTTTTTGTATCAACAGAAAACAGGATTTTTTGATAAGATTGCAGATCGGATACAAAATGTTGGTGTGCCGGATGATTCAGAGAGCACAACAGCGCATTATGGGGTAAAGAACGGAGAGGAGAAGAGGATTGGGAAAACGACAATCTATATTCGTGAAGTGGTTCTAAAAACAACACCGTTGGCAACCTATGCAGAGTTTTATGTACGAAATGATGATGCGAAATACGGTAACTGGGTGTCGGTAGCTCTGGTCGATCAGAATCATGAGTTTTATGAGCGTGGACCGGGTGGAAGTGGAGAGGCGGATATTCCGGATGGAAATGGCTGTTTTGTAGTCAGGGATGAGTACCAGCAGTTCAAAACATTGCCGGAAAAGATTTATGTACGGGCGAGAAATCTTGAATTGGAGGACGAAGAAACAGAGATCGGGTTTATTGAATTGAAGCGGAAAAAATAAATTTGACTTTCCCCATTTTTTAATATCCATAACTTCCAGATTTGGCGGGGAAGTATTTCTGAAAAGTGACGCGTGCCTTTGTCAGTTGTGTCCTGCGTCCTGTCTTTTCGTCACATGCAAAAAAGGAGCGCTCCCGCTTACAAAATCCGCAACGGTACTAACAGCCCTTTCGCTGACGCGAAAGCGCAGTAAGGACCGGCGGATTATTGGACTCTCTTTTTTGCATATAACTAAAATCACGGACGCAGAATCAAATTTATCGAAGGCACGCTGTCTATTAAAAAAGCAGCGTGCCTTAAAAAAACTTCAACCTTGTCTGTGGTTTCCTATCTGTGTCTTTTGAGGGCGTTGAAATCCAGCCGGTCCTTGATGCTTGTTTTTTAAGCATCTAGTACCGCTGCGGATTTCTAGCGGGAGCGGTCCTCAAAAGACACAGATAGGAAACCACAGACTAAGTCCAAAGACTATAGAAGCACGCGTCACATTTCAGAAATACTTCCCCGACAAATAGAAATTATCAGTTTGTGTTAATTAAAAAGTAAAATCACAACAAGCAAGTCCTCATTTGCTGTTTAGACAAAATATTTATATTAGTTAAGAATAGAAAAAAAGGGGAAAGTCAAAAAAAATAAACTATTGAGAATTTTGGAAAGATATGAGAAAATTGAACCAGAATTTTTTTACATGGGGGATTTTTATGAAAAACTGGGTGACGAAAACTTATCAGGCAGATTATGATAAGATTGCTAATCGGTATAAAATTTCGAAGCTTTTGGCAGAGCTTTTGGTGAAAAGGGGGCTGTTTGACTGGGAGAGTATGGACAGGTTTCTTTTTCCGGAGATGAAGGATTTAAGAAATCCTTATGAGATGAAGGATTTTGAAAAAGCAGTAAATTTGATCGAGGAAGCAATTTCCGCAGGAAAGAAAATCAAGGTGGTCGGGGATTATGATGTGGACGGTGTGACTTCTACATACATTTTGGTGCAGGGAATCCGAATGCTTGGAGGAAAAGCCGGATACCGTATTCCGCACCGGATGAAGGATGGTTACGGAATCAGGGATTATATGGCAGAGGAGGCTGCCGGAGAAGGGTATGATATGATTCTTACCTGTGATAACGGGATTTCTGCCGTTGATGCAGTAGCAAAGGC
>CADBMH010000365.1 GCA_902795705.1 uncultured Lachnospiraceae bacterium
GTTCAAAGGAACAAAGGCTCTGAATCAATCCACTTTTTCATGTTGAGGAAAGCCGCTCCCCTATGATCCTACTGTGACACTTCACCGGAATATCGTAAGCGTTCTTATAAGAACCATGTTCAGTAAAAAATATGGGAAAAGGCGGATGCTTAGAGGCTGTTATGATGAAAATGTGCAGACGGAAGCGGCGAGGATTAAGGTCGAGAATATGCACGCTGATTTTCTGATGCAGTGTCCGGGATATGATGACTGCTGGCCGTCAGATGAGGCTGTTCCGCGTATGGAGAAGATTTTAAAGGATGCCGGATATCCGTATCGTGTTCAGGCAACAGTTTATGAAAAAGGAAGCCATCTCTTGTGCGGGGATCTCATGGCAACACCGGAATACCTGAAAACCATGCGAAAGATACTGCAGGCGGAATATGTTGATCAGGATGCCTGCAACAAGGCGAGGGAGGACAGCATGAAGGAAGCATTGGAGTTTTTGGAGGGATGGTAATAAAAGAAGGATTTCTTTCAGACTTAGAATGAGGGTTATCAAAGTAAGAGTTTCATTTTTGAATAAATTTATCAAAAAAGGAAGTTAGGGTTGACAGACGTTGGTTAATATGATTAACTTATATCAGTTAATACTATTCACTATAAGAGGTGTCGGTTTGCCAAGAGATAAAAGTGAGACAAATGCAAAGATTATTGAATGCATGAAAGAGGAATTTCTCGCCAGAGGATATGAGAAGGCTTCTCTTAACCGTGTGTCTGCAAAAGTAGGCATTACAACGGCTGCTTTATATAAGCACTTTAAAAACAAGGAAGATATGTTCTTTTTTCTGGTCAAGGATACGCTTGATGATTTTGAAAATTTAAATGACAGCAATCAGGATGAAATGAAGAGCAATGTCGAATATGATTCGTTCCGGCCAGAGTGGATAGAAACATTTATTGACTTTATTTTTGAGCATTACGAAGGTTTGAAACTTCTGATATGCTGTTCAGAAGGATCTGCCTATGAGAATTTTGAAGAAAAGCTTATAGAGATGGAGGCGGCGGGAAATAAGGAGTATGCCTCTATTCTTAAAGATTCCGGACACAGTGTGCAGAAAATTACGGATATGCAGTGGCATATGCTTGCGACGGCATATATCCATCTGATATTTGAGGTGGTAAGACATGACATGACCAGAGAAGAAGCCTCAGAGCATATAAAGTTTATATGTGAACTTTTGTATCCCGGTTGGAAAAAGATATTTGGACTGTAAACGAAAGGATGGATAAATAGGATCTGGTACTCTATATGGTCGGAACTGTCATGACCTGTGTGCTGGGGTCTGTGCATCCGGTGCTGTTCGTGTGCTATCAGATAACGGCGGGCATTTTGCTGTCCGGTGTCGTGATAAGGGCATTTAATCGGATACAGGCACCTGGAGTAGCGGTATGTTTTTCTGTCGGAATTATACTCGTATTTTTCATTATAAATGATGTGAGTGTATGGCATATAGTTCCACTCATCATAATCGGAACCATTGCAGAGATTATTCGGCTGCTTACAAAATATAGTTGGACAGGAGATGTAATCTCTACAGTGATTATGACATTTTCGACATTTGGATTTTATGCTCAGATATGGCTCAACAGGGACTTTACTTATTCTGAAGCGATTGAAGAAATGCCGAAAGGATACGCGGATGCACTGATGAACTATAGTCCTGCATGGGCATTGCCGGTTATTTTGGCGGCTGGAGTGATTTTGTCAGTACTTATAATAAATCTGACAGCGCGACTGTTTAAACTTGAGAAATAGCATGACAGAACAACATTGTTAGAGATGCCTGCGTGGTCGGGCATCTTTTTTTTGCATCTTTTATTTTTACAGATTTTTATTGACAAAGAAAAAATAGAGTAGTATAATTCAAAACAGTGTTGCATAACAGTGTTTTAGAAACGGTGTTATATATTGAAAAAGAGGATGAAAAGATGGCAAACAGAATTGAAGGATATGATGAAAAATTATTTGAATTTGCACAAAAAGAATTTCTTGAAAAGGGATATAATGATGCATCGTTAAGAACGATAGCAAGAGCGGCCGGTGTCAGTACCAGTACGATTTATACGAGATTTGGAGATAAAGAAGGAATGTTCAAATATCTGATATCTCCGACAGAAAAACTTCCGTGCTATTTAGAAAATGCTTTGGAAGAATTTTTCTCCATGAATGTAAATGATCAGAACAAGAATTATCATGACAGGGGAAATGCGGGATTTGACCATATTATGGACATGATATATGAAGATTATCCGGCGTATAAACTTCTTGTTTCCTGTGCACCGGGTGAGACATATAAGGAATATCTTGAAAAAATCACAGAAATAGATGTAAGGTATACTCTCAGGTTCCTAAAGGAGAATAACAGCAGAGCACTCCGTGAAAACCACATCAATGAAGGCTTTTGTCATGTTGTATCGACGGCATTTTATTCTGCGCTGTTTCACTGCGTGGAGCATGATATGGAACGGGATGAGGCTGCCAGATATATCAAAGAGTTGAGAGGATTTTACGGGAGAGGCTGGCAGGAATTTTTTAAGGAGTAGAATATTAGGAGGGAAAGAGAATGGAGCAAAAGCAGAAGAGTCCCATTATGCGGATATGGGAACTTGGAGAATCGGGACACAGGCAGTTAAAGACTGCAATTATTCTGGCAATATTTGGGGTGCTGATGGGGATTATTCCGTTTGTATGTGCGTCCTGCATAGTGACAGAACTTATAGAAGGAGAGGGAAGTCTGTCTGTTTATATCAGATTTATCGTAACCGGATGCGCGGGATATCTGCTTAATACATTTCTGTATGTCGGTGCACTGGGAATATCACATAAGGCAACGTTCAGGATTTTAAAAGAAATTCGTGAAAAAATCATGAAGAAACTGCCGAAGCTTCCGCTTGGAACGATCATGGAAATGAAAAGCGGAAAATTAAAGCAGACGATTGTGGATCAGGTGGAGAGCATGGAGACGACACTTGCACATGTTTTTCCTGAAATCATATCAAATTTCGGTGGTTTTTTCGTAGTGTGGATTCTTATGTTTGTTACAGATTGGAGACTTGCCCTGCTTGCCATGATTCCTCTGCCGGTCGGACTTTTTTTGATGTCTGCTTCTATGAGAGGCTATGCAGATAACTATTCCAAATCGGTGGAGATTACAAGCGCAATGAATGAGTCGTTGATTGAATACACGGGTGGTATCGAAGTGATTAAGGCTTATAACCAGGGGGACAATTCATATGCGACACTAAAGAACCGCTGTATGGCGAATGCATCATTTTTCTATAACTGGATGAACCGCTGCAAGACAAATATCTATGCGATGATTATCGCTCCGGCGTGTCTGCTTACGGTTTTGCCGTTTGGATGGCTGTTTTACATAAAAGGAAGCCTGTCATTTAGTGGATTTGTTACATCCGTTATTCTGTCGCTCTGTCTGGTCGGACCTCTTCTTGCAATCATGGATTTTGTGGATACACTTGCAAAACTCGGAACGGTTGTCGGGAATGTAGATTCTATTTTAAATGCAAAAGAGCAGGAACATATTACATCTGAAAAATATGTAGAATGCGGAAATGATATTGAACTTACAGGTGTCAGTTTTACCTACGAGGAAGGGGCGCAGGATGTGTTAAAAGGCGTATCCCTGTACATGAAAGAGGGGAGCAGGACGGCACTGGTTGGTCCGTCCGGAAGTGGAAAGTCAACGATCGCAAAGCTCATTGCCGGATTCTGGGATGCAGATTCCGGGAGCATCCGGTTCGGTGGTATTGACACAAAGGATATTCCGCTTGAGCAGATTTATGACAAGATATCCTATGTATCCCAGGATAATTTTCTGTTTGATGATACGGTAATGGAAAACATCCGTATGGGAAGAGTTTCTGCAACGGATGACGAGGTGATAGCGTGTGCAAAGGCATCCGGCTGTGATGAATTTATAAAAAATCTGGAAAACGGATATGACACCCGGGTTGGTGGCGGTGTCCACATATCAGGCGGAGAGCGGCAGAGAATTGCCATCGCCAGAGCGATGTTAAAGGATGCACCAATTGTCATATTGGATGAAGCGACGGCATATATAGACCCGGAAAATGAAGCGGTGATACAAAAGGCGGTTGGCCGTCTGGTGGAGGGAAAGACACTTATCGTTATAGCACACAGACTATCCACGATTACGGATGCCGATCAGATTGTGTTGGTGAAAGACGGAGATATAGAGGCAAAAGGAACACAGGATGAACTGCTTGCAAAGAGCAGTCTGTATAAAGCCATGTGGGAGGCACATATTGGAGCAAAGGATGGTGGTGCGGCATGATCAAAGCGATGAAAGATATCTGGAATTTTTCGGGAAGTGAATCAGGAAATTTAAGAAACTCGATCCTATTTGGTTTTCTTGTCGGAATCGGCAGGATGATTGAGATGGCAGGCGTATTTGTTATCATAACTGCAATTATAAATGGCGTTACGGAAAAAGCACCGGCATGGCAGTCATTTTTGTTTGTATTAGCAGGTGTGCTGCTTGCATGCTTTGCCAAGGGATTTTCGCAAATGGAACAGACCCATGCCGGATACTTTATGGCTGCAAATAAGCGTGTGTCCATAGCAGATCATATCAAGACCATTCCGATGGGATATTTTAATGAGAACAGTCTTGGTGAACTGACAGGTACCATGACAACTGTGATTGAAAATATTGAAACAATGGCTCCGATGGTTTTGATCCGTATGCTGGAAGGACTGATTACTTCAGCCGTGCTTCTGGCCGGAGTAATGATTTTTGATTACCGTTTCGGAATTGTGGTTCTGATTGTGGACATATTCTATCTATTGATATCATCCATGATGGAGAAAAAATCCCAGTCTATCGCACCAAAGCGTCAGGATTCGGAA
>CADBMH010000366.1 GCA_902795705.1 uncultured Lachnospiraceae bacterium
CGTAATTTTCATCTGAACTTAGCGTTACCTCATTATCCGGAAGCTTACGTACAATTTCTGAAAATATTTTTGCATTTAATGCTATAATTCCATGTTCTTCAATTGTTCCTTCAACTAATGTCTCAATTCCGAGTTCCGTATCGTTTGCTGTCAGTTTTATTTCATTTGATGATGTATCAATCAAAATACATTCGAGTATAGTCATTGTAGTTCTTGTTGGAACAGCTTTTAATACAGTGTTTACACCATATAATAATTTTGATTTTTCACATCTGAAAATCATGGAATACTCCTTTCCGGTTTTCATAAAATAATATATATTCTATTCTTCATATTCATATTAAAGGATGTTTAAATGTGAAAAAAGATTCTAATCCCTTTATTTATGCCATTTTTTGTTCACGATTAATGTGTGCATATCATAAAATTAAAGTATGTAAAACTTGTTTAATCTATTTTGATCAAAAAATAGAGATGTATGAAATGATTTTTTTATGTACTTCATTTCACAGCTCATAAAGCTGTTATGCACAATTTGATGTTGAAATTAATTTGGGTTAATTTTCTTTTTAATTGTTTCTATTATATTTCTTGTGTTTTCATTTTTAGAGCATTCTTCTTCTATTTTCTCTATACCATGTATAACTGTGGAATGATCCCGTCCGCCAAGCATTTCTCCAATGGAAGCAAGAGAGGTTCCTGTCATATTTTTACATAGATACATTGCAATCTGTCTTGGTTTTACAATGTTGCTGCTTCTTGATTTTGAATTTAATTGTTCTGGAGTAATCTGGAAATGCTCTGCTACTATTTCAATAATCAGCTCTGGTGTGATTTCTTTATGTGCATCCGGATTTATGATCGTTTCAAGCTGGTCCTTTGCCATTTCTATTGTCATATTTTCATGCGTCAGCTTTGAATAAGCCATTAGCCTGTTTAATGCTCCTTCCAGTTCCCGTATATTTGATTTAATATTGTTTGCAATGTATTCCAGAATCTTATCATCTAACTGGAAGTCGTCCGTTTCTTCTTTTTTACGAAGGATAGCCATTCTTGTTTCGTAGTCCGGTGCACTGATATCAGCCATGCAGCCCCATTGGAATCTCGACCGAAATCGTTCTTCTAAAGAGGTCATTTCTTTTGGAGGTTTATCACTAGAAATTACAATTTGTTTTCCTGCGTCGTGTAATGCGTTGAACGTGTAAAAAAATTCCTCCTGTGTTCTTTCTTTTCCTATTATAAATTGAATATCATCAATTAAGAGCACGTCTACATTTCGGTATTTGTCTCGTATAGCATTTATTTGAGAATTGCTGCCGCTTCGTATTGCGTCGATTACTTCATTTGTAAATACCTCAGATGAAACATATTGTATTTTTAATTCTGGATGGTTATGAATAATATGGTGTGCGATGGAGTGCATAAGGTGCGTTTTTCCAAGGCCAACCCCTCCCCATAAAAACAGAGGGTTATATTTTTCTGCTGGGTTAGCAGCCTCCTCTGCTACAACTAGTGCGATTGTGTGTGCGAGCTTGTTATTATTTCCTACTACAAATGTATCGAATGTATAGTTTGGGTTTAAATTGTAATTTTCTGTCTGTGTGGTTTCGTTCGAGGAGATTGATTTTAAAGGTTTTATTTTTTTTGCATCTTCCGGTAAAATAAATTGGATTTTATAGTTAATTCCTGTAATTTCTGCTATTGTGATTTTTAGGGGTGTTTCATATTTTTTCTTTATATAATTTAAAGCAATTTGTTCCGGCGGTACTTCGATATAAAGGGTGTCATCACTAATTTGGCATATTTTAAGTGGTTTGATCCATGAATCATAAACGATATCAGATAATTCGTATTCACTTTTTACTGCCAACAAAATTTCTTCCCATTTTTCTTCAATTAACATTTTTTATCTCCATTTTTTTATGTGTGAGCTGTTCCTTACAGTGCAACTCATATTTATCGAAAAAAGAACACAATTAACCACTATTTTATAATATACGATATTTCTTTTCTTTTCAAGTAGCACCCTTAAATAAAAGTTTTCCACATTTTATACAACCTCAAAAACCTTGTAAAATATAGATTTTTTTGTTTTATAAAAAATTTTGTTGATAATATTGTGGATAAATATAATATAGTTTTTATATGTGGAAAAAATGTTGCTTATAAAAGTTTTTATTTAATCAAATATTATCTTGACTTTCATTTTTTTTTTGGTATAATTTTAATGATATTTTTTTATGAATGGAGGTATATCTGAAATGAAAATGACTTATCAACCAAAAAAAAGACATCGTTCTAAAGTTCATGGTTTTAGAAAGAGAATGAGTACAGCAGGTGGGCGTAAGGTATTGGCTGCCAGAAGGTTAAAAGGAAGAAAGAAATTATCAGCATAGGCCACATCTTTTGTGGTCTTTCTTTCTTCATCTGATTTTGTTTAAGGATTAATATGAAGTATTCTGAATCTTTAAAGAAGCCATCTGATTTTCAAAATGTTTATAAGTGTGGAAAATCTTGTGCAAACCGTTATTTGGTTATGTATGTTTACAAAAATGATTGTTCATTTAACCGTGTTGGTATAAGTGTTAGCAAAAAAGTTGGTAATAGTGTTGTCAGACATCGTGTAAAACGTTTGATTCGTGAAGCTTACCGTTTAAATGAAGAATTATTTCTTTGCGGCTATGATATTGTATTTATTGCAAGAATATCAATTTTAAATCTTCCTTATAATAAAGTAGAAAGTGCTTTATTACATTTGGGTAAGATACAGAAACTTATTTAACAAGTAAAAAGAAGATGAGTTTAAATTGAAAAAGTTTTTTATTTATGTTGTAAAATTTTATAAGAGGTTTTTATCACCTTTGAAAACAGTAAAATGCCCATATTATCCTTCATGTTCTGATTATGCTTTAGAGGCAATCACAAAATATGGGGCTGTAAAGGGTGGTTTGATGTCTGTGTGGAGGATTCTTCGATGTAATCCTTTTTCAAAGGGTGGATATGATCCTGTTCCATAACTAGGAGGTATATTACTTTGTCCACTATTATTTTGACACAAAGCTCAGGTGCTATTTTAGGTCCGATTTCCAAGCTTTTGGGTTGGATCATGAACTGGATTTATTTGTTATTAAAGAATTTCGGCATTGAAAATATTGGTCTTACCATTATTATTTTAACGATCTTGATTTATATGTGTATGCTGCCTCTTACTGTGAAGCAGCAGAAGTTTTCAAAGCTTCAGCAAAAGATGCAGCCCGAGATTAAGGCTATTCAGGATAAGTATAAAGGAAAAAAAGATCAGCAGTCTCAGATGGCTATGAATGAGGAGACACAGGCTGTATATTCAAAATATGGCGTCTCTCCGGTTGGTTCTTGTTTACAGCTTTTGATCCAATTTCCAGTTTTTCTTGCATTATATAATGTAATCAATAATGTGCCTGCATATGTCTCTGAGGTAAAAAATGTTTTTTCCGGGCTTGTAGATGGTATTATAGCAACAGAAGGCTATCAAGATACAATGACTTCTTTTGTTTCAGAGCTTAAAATCGCTCGTTTGAAGGCAGATTTTTTTGATTCTGATATTAGTGTTGTTAAGAATTTTATTGTAGATGCGGTTTATAAGATGTCTTCTAATGGTTGGGATAAGTTAGCATCTCTTTTTCCAAATCTTTCTGATGAAATTCATTCTACACAGCAGCACATGAACCATATGAATTATTTTTTAGGCTTGAATATTTCGGACTCGCCTTTTTCGATTATTTCCAGTAGCTTGAAAAATCATTCGTATTTTATGATTTTTTTAGCTTTATTAGTTCCGATAATTTCTTATGCTTCTCAGATGATAAATGTGAAGTTGATGCCTCAAGGAGATGCTTCTTCAGATGACAGTGCGATGGCAAAGCAGATGAAGACATTGAATTATACTATGCCGTTGTTCTCGCTTGTTTTATGTTTTACGGTTCCGGTCGGTTTAGGTATTTATTGGATTTTTAGTTCTTTAACAAGATGTATTCAGCAGTTTTTTGTAAACAAGCATATTCAGAATTTGGATTTAGATGCCGTAATTGCAAAAAATGTTGAAAAAAGAAAAAAGAAACTCGAAAAGATGGGAATCAATGAGAATCAGATCCGTAACGCTGGAAGGATGAGGACAAAAAGTAATGTTTTATCTTCAGATATGTCAAATGAAGAAAGAGACGCCATCATAGATAAGGTATACGAGGACAGAGTAAATGCACATCCAAACAGTTTAGCAGCGAAGGCAAATCTTGTAAAGGATTTTAATGAAAGAAATAGTAGATAGGGTTTGGGGGTTATCATATGGAATACGTTGAGGTTAGTGCAAAAACAGTTGAAGATGCAGTGACAGATGCCCTGGTACAGCTTGGGGTAACGAGTGATCAGCTTGAGTATGAGGTTGTAAATGCTGGAAGCACCGGATTTCTAGGTTTTGGTAGTAAGCCTGCGGTAATAAAGGCCAGAAAAAAGTTTTCGATTGATGATTATGCAAGGAGTTTTTTAAATGATATTTTCCATGCTATGGAACTGCAGGTTGAAATAATTATTAAGTATAGTGAAGAAAATAACCTGATGGAAATTGAATTTAAGGGTGATGAAATGGGCGTTTTGATTGGAAAACGTGGTCAGACCTTGGATTCTTTACAATATTTGACAAGCCTTGCTGTAAATAATCATTCTGATAATCATATTCGCGTAAAGTTAGATACAGAGGATTATCGCAAGCGCAGAAAGGAAACACTTGAAAATCTTGCAAAAAATATTGCTTATAAGGTTAAAAGAACAAAGCGCTCCGTCACGTTAGAGCCTATGAATCCTTTTGAGCGCCGTATTATTCATTCAGCATTGCAGAATGATCGTTTTGTTGTAACTCATAGTGAAGGTGAAGAACCGTTTCGCCATGTTGTTGTTACATTAAAGAAAGGTAACTAAGGAAATTGTTCGTTTATATTTCCTATTTAAAAAGCTGTGTTTAAACAATTTTTTGTTTTGACACAGTTTTTTTTAATCAAACATTTATTTTGTTCATAGGGGAAAGTAAAGGGTATAAAAATGTTGACTGATACAATTGCAGCAATAGCTACAGCATTAAGTAATTCCGGGATTGGTATCATACGTATTAGTGGGTCTGATGCTATTGCTGTTGCAGATAGGATATTTCATTCAAAAAAAGGTATTTCATTATTAGATTCAAAATCTCACACGATTCATTATGGTGAGATTATTTCCGATGATAAAATATTAGATGAAGTGCTTATTATGCTAATGAAGGCTCCAAATAGTTATACGAGGGAGGACACGGTAGAGATTGATTGTCATGGTGGTGTCCTTGTAATGAAAAAAATTTTGGAGGCAGTAATCAATAATGGTGCCAGGCTTGCAGAGCCCGGAGAGTTTACCAAGCGTGCTTTTTTAAATGGTCGCATTGATCTTTCTCAGGCTGAATCGGTGATTGATATTATTAATGCAAAAAATGATTTTGCGTTAAAATCATCTTTAACACAGCTTAAGGGGTCTGTTTCTAAAGAAATTACTTCTTTACGTCAAACTATATTACATGAAACAGCCTTTATAGAGTCTGCTATTGATGATCCAGAGCATTATTCGTTGGACAATTATTCGGATACGCTTTTAAGTATTGTTATTGATTTGCAATCAAGAATTCAATCTTTGATTGTATCTTCTGATGATGGAAGGATATTAAAAGAGGGAATCAATACGGTTATTGTTGGCAAACCTAATGTGGGTAAATCTTCTTTATTAAATCATATTGTTGGTTCTGACCGCGCTATTGTTACAGATGTTGCAGGTACTACACGGGATGTTTTGGAAGAACATGTTACGTTAAATGGTATTAGCTTAAATGTGATAGATACGGCTGGTATTCATGACACGAATGATATCGTAGAAAAAATTGGTGTTGATAAAGCTAAGGAATATTTAAGCCATGCGGATTTGGTTTTATATGTTATCGACCGGTCTCGTTCACTTAGTAAAGAAGATTA
>CADBMH010000367.1 GCA_902795705.1 uncultured Lachnospiraceae bacterium
AAAATATCTGGGCGGGATGGAATTTTTCTGCAGGGATCTTTTGGAAAAGTTGCAGGCTCCGCCTGTATTTGATATGATTTTCTTTCGACCGTTTTTTGATTTTATCCTGTGTCTTGTACTGACAGTGATCGGAATGGTGCTGTATTTAGGGGATTTTTCAAAAAAAGGAGAGGAAGAAAAAATTTCCTTTTACGACGCGGAACATTCGATCCTGTTAGAATCTAAGGATGTATACACACATACCAGCTCGAAATCTTTGAAGCAGAAAAGAAGGCAGGAGAAAGAATTTTCGGGACTGGATGAGGATTGATTTTTGCTTTTATGTTTCCGTGGTTTCCCAAAATTTCTGTAGCAGTGCAGGCATGGTGTCCGGTGTTACGGTATGATATGGATGCCATTCACGAGGAAAAAGCTGTTTATAATTACTTTGGAAAAAACGGTCATCTAACAATAAGATCACACCACGGTCTGAAGTTGTCCGTATCACGCGCCCTGCCGCCTGCAACACCTTGTTCATCCCCGGATACCGGTAGGCGTAGGAAAAGCCGTCTTTTTTTGTTTTATCAAAATAATCCTTGTACAGTTCATTTTCCGGGCAGACCATAGGCAGACCGGTTCCCACGATAGCGGCACCGATCAGCTTTTCTCCAGTCAGATCGATTCCTTCACTGAAGATACCGCCCATCACACAAAGGCCGACAGTGGTACATTCCGGCTGTTCCTTAAACTGGGCTAAAAATGTAATTCGTTCTTCCTCTGACATATGGGCATTCTGTTCTAAAAAACGGACAGAGGAAGAATCTGTCTCTTCGGCTTCCCGTAAAAGCTCCGATATCGTCTGCAGAAACTTATAGGATGGAAAAAAGACCAGATAATTTCCTGATTTTGCAGCAAAGAAGCTTTTCAAATAATCTGTGATCTTTTGGTACATTTCCTTTCCACGCATGCTGTATTTTGTGGAAACACCTTTGCCGATCATCAGAAGCCGGTTTTCTTTTTTGAATGGTGAAGGTGCGTAAACCGCATAGTCATCCTCGCGGCTTGCAAGCTGCTCTTTGTAGTAATGAATCGGCAGAAGAGTAGCAGAAAAAAAGATGGCAGACCGGCCTTTGTTCAGACAAGTGTTCAGGTTTTCGGACGGATCCATGCATTGCAAATGCAGCCTGAAATTATTGTCCTCCGTATAGTCACCATAGATAATATAATGCTCATCCACCAGTTCATAAATATAGGAAAATTCCCTGACGGAAAAATAGAACTCCAAAAGCTTTTCACGCTCATCCGGTGACAGGAGTTTGTAATCCGGATTTTCAGAGGGATTATTGTCTAACAACAGTTCCTCCAATGCGGCGATGAGCCGGTTTAGCCTGAGCATAAAGGAATCCAACTGAACCGGCTCAAAAAGAGTAACATCCTCACAGAGTTTTTTCAGGTCTAAAAGGGCGCGGTTGCAGGAACCCAGTGCGGAAGTCACGGCTTCGTTTTTTAGCTTGGTTATTTTTTTCGTCGCTAAAAAATCCTCTTTAATCAGAGAGGCGGAGTACATTTCTCTGGCACGGTCTACTAAATTGTGAGCCTCGTCGATTAAAAAGACATAATCATTTTCTGTTTCTGTTGCAAAGTAACGCTTCAGACTGGCGGTCGGATCGAAGGCATAATTATAATCTCCGATGATGATATCGGACCAGTTCGATACATCTAAGGAAAGCTCAAAGGGGCAGACCTGATGTTTTTTTGCGTAGTCTATGATGCACTCTCTGCTGATGTGATTTTCATGGGTTAAAAGATCATACATGGCATCATTGATCCGGTCAAAGTGACCTTTTGCATAGCTGCAGTTGTCCGGATCGCAGCTCGGTTTTTCTAACATACAGATTTTTTCTTTTGCCGTGAGTGTTATATATTTGATGGAAACACCCTTCTCCTCCATGAGGGAAAAGGTTTTTTCGGCGACGGTTCTTGTGATGGTTTTTGCTGTCAGATAAAAAATTTTTTCCGTATATTTTTCACCGATGGATTTTACAGTGGGAAAGGTAGTGGAAATGGTCTTGCCGACACCGGTAGGGGCTTCGATATACAGTCTTTTTTTCCTTACAATACTTTGATATACTCCTCCGGCAAGTTCCCGCTGTCCCGGACGGTAGGAAAATGGGAAATTAAATTTTTTGATGCTCTGGTCGCGTTCTTCGAAGTGGCTGAGCTGAAAGACACACCATTTGGCATATTTGTCGATCAGATCGGTAAACCATTTTTTCAGTTCTTCGAAGCTTAAATACTCTTTATAGTAACGAATCTGTTCTGTCGGAATGTGGCAGTATGTAATCTGGACGCCGATCTTAGAAATTTGGTTTGATAGGGCATAGATATAGGCGTAGCAGCAAGCCTGCGCGGTATGTACGATTTCCGGTTTTTTGATATGATGGAGTTTTCGATAGATTCCTTTGATCTCATCGATCACGAATCCGTTTTCATCGCGAAAAATACCGTCCGCACGACCGTCTAAAAGAATTTCAAAATCTATGGCTTTTGATTTTACAGCTTCTGATTCCGGGGACTCTGCTTCCGAGGGCTTCGTTTCCCCGGAAACCGGTAGAGCCAGGTCTTTATGAACGGGTATGCGAATAGAAAGAGGAACCTCTGCACGGTAGTCAGCTTCTCCTCTTTTTTGCATTTCCCTCTGCAGCTTCTGGTGGATACGAGTACCCTCTAACATTGCTTCGGGGCTTTTTAGTCCGCTTCCGCCTGTAGTAATGTCGCCGGAGCGCAGAATAAATTCGACAAGATTTCGAACGGATATTTTAATCTGATACATATATGCGCCTCGTTTCTCTGTTTTACAGAAAATTTCTAAGAACATCTCTGTCCCATAAGACAACTCCCAATTTATCGGCAAGCTTGACCGCATTCGCGGTAAAGGATTGATTCGTTAAAACAACAGCAACATGACATTCATAAAAAGCACGTCCGGCATATACCTGTTGGACGGCTTCAATACCAACCGGTCCTAAGTAGCGCTTGCACTGGATCGCATAAGAAATTCCTTCCCTGACTGCGAGTATATCTACGCCATAATCACAAGAGGCAGGAGTGTTTTCAGCGATTTCAAAACCGTTTGCAGCCAGTATTTCACAAACAAGCTCTTCAAAGGCAATTCCGTCCATGTCATCCAATTCACCGACGGAGATCGTTCCCTTTTGAAAAGCATCGCCCTGTCCTTTTTTACGGAATATTCGCATCAGAAAAAGGAGAAATAGCAGGAACAGAAAGGCGAAAAAGACAGAGAGGAAAATTGCAGAGTGAAACAAACCGTCTGTACCGGTCAGGTATGCAAAATCCGGCTTTATATTGTTACCTATGTCCATGCTGCAAGCTCCTTTCTGCCCTCTTTGCCCTGCCAAGTCCTCCGGACATATGCTCGGTTTCCGAATCAATGAAGCAGGCGCGCTTTATGGAATCCTCGCCATAGCGGTCACGGATGGTGTCAATTGCCTGGTTTAGTTTTCCGAGCTTTTCGTATTTGTCCATATCAAAAAGATTGTACTGCTCGTATCTGTCCGTACCGGCACGACTCGTGCTAACTCCGATCAGGCGGATAGGGGAATGGTTCCAGAGCTTGTCAAAAAGCTCCACGGCAGTATCGTATATTTTTTCCGTCACATTTGTTGTAGACGAAAGGGTAGTCTGTTTTGAGGAATGGCGAAATTCATAATCCACTAATTGGACAGCAATGACGCTGATATAATTTTTGTCCGCCCGTAGTCTGGCACCTACCGTCTCGCATAAGGAGAGCAATATTTTGAGTGCCGTTTCCCTGTCCGTGACGTCATAGTGTGTTGTGATGGAATTTCCATAGCCTTTATTTGCTTTTGCTTTATCCTTTAAAATCATGTCGGAATCATTTCCGTTTGCATAGTTCCAGATAATCTCGCCGTGCTTTTTAAAACGTGAGCGGATCAGGTTCAAGCTGGTATGAGCCAAGTCTCCGATCGTATAGATTCCGATTTTTTTCAACTTCTCAGAGGTGGAATGCCCGACATAGAACAGATCATCAATCGGAAGCGGCCAGAGCTTTTCTGGTATTTCGTCCGGAAACAAGGTATGAACCCGGTTCGGTTTCCTAAAATCAGATGCCATTTTTGCCAAAAGCCTGTTTGTGGAAATCCCGATATTAACCGTAAAGCCAAGGCGTTCTTTGATCTCATCCTTCAGTCTGTGGGCATAAGCCACAGGTTCCCCATGTAAAAGTTCCATTCCCGTCATATCGCAAAAAGCCTCATCAATACTGTACTGCTCTACGACAGGTGCATGTTCCTTCAAAAGTTCTATGAAAGCTTTTGAATTTTCTACATAAATATCAAAGCAGGGAGGAACGATCGTGAGATTCGGGCACTTCTTTTTTGCCTGTGCCAGAGGTTCTCCGGTGTGTATCCCATGCGCTTTTGCAGATGGGGATTTGGCGAGTACGATACCGTGCCGCTGCTCCTCGTTCCCACCGACCACGGCCGGAATATCCCGCAGATCCACCTTGGATTCTCCATGCGCTAACATATAGTTCGCCTGCCAGGAGAGGAAGGCGGAATTTACATCAATATGATAGATGACCGTATCTGACATCGTCATGCCCTCCTTTCTCTGCGTTATGATATATGAATCATGTCGCCTGTCGGCTTCATGAAGCACTCGCAAAATAGCAATTCAAACAGGTTTGATTGTCACTCTGCTCATTATATCATAACACGGAATGGATGTTCGGACAAGATTATTGATGGTTTTAGAATAGTTTGTCAATATTATCTGAATATGATAAAATAAACTTTGACGAGTTTATTCAGGAAGTTTCTTCGAAACTTCCTGAATGTCCAACGCTTGTAAAGCAAGCTATAAAATCATGGACATATTAAGGAAAAAATAAAACCGCAAAAGGATTATCTTAAGAAAACAGGAGGAATTTTTATGGTAGTGGAGCCGAGAGTGAAGGGGTTTATCTGTACGACAGCACATCCGGATGGATGTAAGGCAGCAGTACAGGCACAGATTGATTATGTAAAAAGTCAGCCGAAAACAGAAGGACCAAAGCATGTCCTTGTGGTCGGTGCATCGATGGGCTACGGTCTTGCGAGCAGGATTGCAGCGGCATATTCGTGCGGGGCGGATACGATTGGTGTGATCTTTGATAAGCCAGGCAAGGAAAAAAGAACAGCAAGTGCAGGCTGGTATAATACGGCAGCATTTGAGGAGATTGCCACAGCGGACGGACTGTATGCGAAGTCTGTCAACGGAGACGCGAATGCGCAGGAAATCAAGGAGGAAGTGATCAGACTTATTGAGAAAGACTGGGGAAAAGTTGATATGGTCATTTACAGTGTGGCGGCTCCGCGGAGAAAAGCACCGGACGGAGTTACATACCGCTCGGTATTGAAGACGACCGGAAAACCGTACACGAATCAGACGATCGATCTGATGACGAGTGAGATTTCCGAAGTAACGATCGAGCCTGCGACAGAAGAAGAAATCTTAGGTACAGTTAAGGTAATGGGTGGCGAGGACTGGAAGCTTTGGATGCAGGCACTCAGTGAGGCAGGTGTGCTTGCGGATGGAGCAAAGACCGTCGCATACTCGTATATCGGACCGGAGCTGACACATCCGATCTATTTTGACGGTTCGATCGGACAGGCAAAAAAGGATTTATATAAAGCCGCAGATGAATTAAACGGAAAATATAACGGCCTGGAAGCGTATGTATCTGTCAATAAGGCAGTGGTGACGCAGTCAAGCGCGGCGATTCCGATCGTGCCGCTTTATATGTCCCTGTTGTTAAAAATCATGAAGGAAAAGGGGCTGCATGAGGACTGTATCCGGCAGATGTACCGGCTGCTCCATGACCGTTTATGTAAGGATGACGTACCGACAGATGAGAACCGACTGATTCGCATGGATGATTATGAAATGAAGCCTGAAGTTCAGGATGAGATTGCCAGGCTTTGGAAGACCGTGAACAAAGACAATATCAAGGAGCTTGGTGATATTGAAGGATACTGGCAGGATTTTTATGAAATCTTCGGTTTTAAGATCGACGGTGTAGATTACAGTGCAGATGTGGATATCCAAAAGGGGATTCCGAGCTTGTCCTGATGAGGTTACGGTTCACTCCACCTTATTAGTTTGACAATTATCTTTTTTAATGATAGGATATAGCTGTTAATTAAGGGCAGAAGCATTTTGCCCTTCTGCGGATATGGCGGAACTGGCAGACGCGCTAGATTTAGGTTCTAGTGGGCAACCCCCGTGCAGGTTCGATTCCTGTTATCCGCATTAAAAGATATAATGTCATAATATGATGTTGGGGTCAAAAGGTATTTTGCCCCCAACTGATGCCATACGGATTGCTTCATTGCAAAGCAATTCTCGCATCTCCGTTTCACTACGGTCGGTGCATAACAGACATCCCCCGGATGTCTTGCACCCTAAAACACCTCCACTCCCGCAGGTTTTACAAGCGAATCAAAGATTCGCATAGTAAAACTGCTCCGTGTCGGTGTTTTGCGGTAAAAAGATATAAAATCACATTTGTATAAGAAAATCTTATCCAAATGATGATTTTATACCTTTTGACCTTGGCATCATAATATTTTAGATAGCTCTGACTATTATGGAGATAGATTTTGTCGATTTTTTATATCCACTTTTTTACTTTGAATCCAAAAGAAAAATACTTGCAAAATTCTGAAAAATATGATATGATATCTTTTGTTGTCGAGTGATTTGAATTGGCATGCATTTTCAGGGACCTTTAGCTCAGTTGGTTAGAGCAATCGGCTCATAACCGATCGGTCCAGGGTTCGAGTCCCTGAGGGTCCATA
>CADBMH010000368.1 GCA_902795705.1 uncultured Lachnospiraceae bacterium
AACATACATAGAGACCTGCCGTCGGAATGGCATCAATGAAATCCATGCACTTGAACGATTATGTGCAGGCAATCCATATACAGTTGATGAAATCTTTTCTTCATCAACTCCTTAAATAAACAATTTAAAATTCAGACCAAAGAGCAGTGAAAAATCCCTGCTCTATTTGTCGTGCTTTAAAATGACTGTGAATAGTAACGATATGGAAGCGGCAAAATCCTTTCTCCTCTTGACAAATAATAAAAATCCCTTTACTCTGAACAAAATTGCAGTTATTACAATAATGTCGGGAGGGATTTCTTTGAATAAAAAATATCAGCTTGATACAGAGGAAAACAAACTGTTTTTAAACGAAATGCGGAATGCCCTGCTTGCGTTCGGACACCGGTTTCCGGCGCCTGATGGCAGCTCTTATTATTTAGGTGATGATGGTACTCCCTGGAAGGAGAAAAACCGCGAAACCTGGATTACGAGCCGCATGGTGCATGTATACAGCATTGGGACATTATTGGGACATAAAGAAGGTCCGGAGCTTGCCGGGGCCGGGTTAAAAGGGCTGACCGGTGTACTGCACGACAAAGAGAACGGCGGCTTCTATGCCGGGATTACGGCAGATGGTGCGATTCTGCCAAACAAACAATGCTACGCACATGCCTTTGTGATTCTTGCGGCATCCTCCGCTCTTCTTGCCGGCATCCCCGGAGCAAAAGAACTGTCAGACCAGGCTCTTACCCTCTATGACCGGTATTTTTGGAACGATGCCGAAGGTCTGTCCTGCGACACCTGGAATACGGAATTTACCATACTCGATGACTACCGCGGATTAAATGCGAACATGCATACCGTCGAAGCATTTCTCGCCGTTGCAGATGCCTTGGGAGAAGAAAAATACCGCACTCGTGCCGGACGCATTATCGAGCATGTTGTCACATGGGCTTCGGAAAATCATTGGCGGATTCCGGAGCATTTTACAAAGGATTGGATACCTGATTTAGAATGTAACAGAGAAACTCCCGATGATCCGTTTAAACCTTTCGGTGCAACACCCGGACACGGAATCGAGTGGGCAAGATTGATCCTGCAGTGGGCAGCCTCCACTTTTCGTGAAGACACAAAAGAATTTGAAAAATTTAAAGAAATCTCTGAGCAGCTCTATCAGCGTGCTATGAACGATGCCTGGAACCGGGACGGTGCTCCGGGAATTGTATATACAACCGATTGGGACGGAAATCCTGTCGTACATGACCGCATGCACTGGACATTGGCAGAAGCAATCAATACCTCAGCTTTACTGTACCGTAAGGCGGAAAAGCCGCAATATGCCGAGGACTACTCAAAACTCATGGAATATCTTGATACTGTCGTCCTCGACCACAAAACCGGCTCCTGGTTCCATCAGCTAAATCAGAAAAATGAGCTTATAGGCACGGTCTGGCCCGGAAAGTCGGATCTGTACCACGCTTTCCAGGCAACCCTGATCCCTTATCTGGAACCGGATACCTCCATAGCAGCGGCCGTGGCAAAAAAGTATGCATGAAAATCTGTTACATTTAGACTTTCAAAATAATGACCGGTCCTGAAAGGACATCTGCAATCCCAGCTCCCGAATATTATCCAACCACCTTAAAATCAAAGTTCGTTTGTATTTTGGCGTACCGTCTTCATTTTTCAGCTTTTCTAAAGCTAATGCAAGATAAGCATATTCGTTTTCCAGGCAGGTGTTGAAGACTCCCTGGTCGTCCGTGTTGATCGATTCGACTCCGTTCCTGTTCGTATACGATCTTTCCCTGCAGCTCATCAATGCCACGGATCAGATCAAAAGAGGAATTGATATATTCCAAAAGTAAATATTCCCCGTCAGATTGATTTCTGAAAACATCGGAAAAAGACATCATCGCCGATGTCTTCCCTGTTCCGCGTCCACCGAGAAAGGGTATGATATTACATACGGTTTCCATATTATGTTCAGATGGATAATGCGCTTCCCCGGACCGTTCAGCCATCTTTCGGATGCGCTCACTATTTTGCCTGATTTCCTCCAAAAAGTAGCGTGCACTTGCATATTGCTCCTGAAAAAGAGACTTTTCAAATTTCTCCTCCGTTTCCAGCTTCAGCCGGTTAACAGATTCATAATTCAATATACGTACTTTTCTTTTCATTCCGGTTTCCTCCTTGTCAATAGCGATAAAGTCCTTTTTTAATATTGAAAAGCTTGTTCTAATAGCCGATAAAGCAGTGTAAAATCATCTTCATCGTATATCCAGAAGGTTTTTTCTCTCAATATGCTTGGCGGTTTTTGTCGTTTTTAAGGACCATTTTTGCAGATTTGGCACTTTGAAATTGAATATAAGAAGACTTTTCTAAGGACAGATATATTTATTTTTTATAAAATGAACCGGCAACATATCGTTTGCCGGTTCATAAAAAACTTTCTTTTAACGTTCTGCGGTCAAAGCATCCATCTGCTCCAGACGTTCATATAATTCCTCTATATTTATAGATTGCAGCCATTTTCTATATAAACGGCTCACAAAACGATGATCACAGCAGAGCACTTTTGCAAAAGCCTTCCCCTGATCTTCCCTGCATTGCAGCCAAAAGCGAAATGCGTTGTCATACAGCCACCTTGCACGATATATATTCCCGTTTCTGATCTCTTCCTGACCGCCAAGAAGGACACATGTTTTATAGTAGTATTCCGCTTCGATGATCCGCATAAAAGAAGCCTTTCGTTTCCCCTCTAATAAATCAAGTAAATCATAATACTGATCATATGCCCTTTCTGTTCTCTCCATGGAAAGACTACAATTTCCGGCATGACGCATTGTCTTATAGGACATCGGATTGATCTTTAACGCATTCATCATGCAGGAATATGCGGCGGAGTAATTACGATCTCTTTCCTCAAAAATGATGCCGAGCTTATACCATGCAAAGCCGGTCTGTTTTTTATTTAACGTAACATCATAGAGAACCTTTGCCTTCTCCTTTTTTTCCAAAAGCTCATCGTAAATCTGGGCATATAAAATCTCAAGAGACAGCCAGTCTTTATGATCCTCGTCCTCTAAAATAGACTCGATGACCTCTTTGATCTCCTTGATATCAAAATAAAAGACCTCGTCTAATTTTTTGCATGCGTAATTATATTCGAAAGCCAGATAAAGCACGGCAAAGACTGCATAGAAGTCCTCTTCATATTTGTCATAGGTGTCTGAGGCCATATATTTCGTAAGCTGCTCAAAAGCCTCTAAATAGAAATTCTGGCATCCCTCAAAAATCTCTTCGTCCAAAATGCTGTATCTGGTTCCCATAATGGCTTCCAGAATATGATTACGATCATAAATATCCGCCCACAGATCAATGTCACGGAATTCCGAATTCCAGATCAGAACCTCTGCATCCACATCTAAATTAAAATTGCCCTCCGAATATCGAATCCGATCCTCCTCATCCCGGAGTATGCGCTCGTACACAAACACGCCTATCATCCTGAAATATAATTCAGATAGGTTGACAGACCGACATCTGTGTCATAATACGTCAGGCGAATTTCTTTCATTATCGTTTTACTCCTTATATTGCAATTTATAGGGTATTATAATACACCTAATGCATTATGTTGACTATGTTTTTTAGATAGTTTTTTAGAAATATTTGACTTTATTTTAAGTTATATAAAAAATATACGCTACAACCAATCCAATCTGGTTTTTATTGGTTCTATATATTTTTATCCATCAATATTAAAAATATTCTTATATGATTGTACCTCGTTTCTTTATAGTAGCATGAACTTATTTCTTTTTCCAGTTCTATTTTCCCTCTTTAATGTGCCCCCTCCCACGGTGAAGGCCGCAGCGACGCCGACCGCGACTCCGGCAGCATCCGCTTCCGCAGCGCCGTCTGCTTCTCCTTCCATCGCTCCCTCTGCTGTGCCTTCCGCTGTACCTTCTGCTGTTGTGAGCGCAGAACCGTCTGCTGATGTCAGTGCAGAACCGTCTGCTGATGTCAGTGCGGAACC
>CADBMH010000369.1 GCA_902795705.1 uncultured Lachnospiraceae bacterium
ATACCAAAAACGGTACAGCAAACCATGCAGGTAAGCAGTACCGCCATCCATATCTTTCCTCTGTTTTTCAATTTATCTTCTCCCTTCTGATGATCTTTTGTTTCCACCTGTAGCCGATTCCCCGGATTGTTTCTATATAATCCTCTCCATCATATTTTCCAAGCTTTTTCCGCAGCCTGCTGATCCAGACGGAAAGCGTATTATCCTCCACATACTCCTCACCACTGTCCCAGATATAGGCGAGTATCTGCTCCCGTTTTAATAATCTGCCATTGCTTTGCAAGAAATAAAGAAGAAGCTCCCATTCCAGCTTCCGAAGCTCCAGCTCCTCTCCGGAACGGAATACCCTTCCTTCCTTTTTCCGGTAAACAAGCTCACCGCTTAAGATGACATCCTTCTCCTCATCCTTTTTCCCTCTCCGGATATGTGCTGCCACCCTTGCCAAAAGCTCCTTCCTTCGAAACGGCTTTCCGATATAGTCATCTGCCCCGAGATTCAATCCCTCGATCACATACTCCTCCTCATCAAAGGCAGACAAAAAGATGATCGGTGTCTCCTCCTCCGAGCGGATTTCCCTGCACAGCGAAAACCCGTTCTCCTTCCCAAGCATCAGATCTAACAGATAGAGCGAAAAACCCTCCTGCCTTTCCGCATACGCACTGCGGCATCTTCGTGCCTCCGAAAGCGCGGACACACTCTCCACCTCATAGCCCGCTTCCGCTAAAAGCTCCTCTATTCCGTTTCGAATCGTTTCATCATCCTCTACGACCAGTATCCTTGACATGCTATCCCCCATACTGCACTCACAAATCCTTTGCCAGACTATCAACAGTTTCATTGATATCATACTAGCACAATTTTAAAAATCGGTAAAGAAGCAGAAGTGTACATTTTCCCGTACTCTCTTTTTTCAGTTACCATTTCCCCTCGCCAAATTCATGCAAAGCATTACTGCTTACAGATCCACGAGATCCACCAGATACGCCTTTTCCCCATTCGTGATCAGGCTCTTTTTTCCGGATCCGGACATATAGATTTCCAAAGTCGAATTCATATCCTCCGGCAGCTTAAGCTCTTTATAGGTTCCCTTTTTTAAACTGATAAAATAGAATGCAGAAGGTTCTTCATAGCTGCCAAACAGTGCATAATCATCTGTTCTCGCAAGACCATGTCCGCTTTTCGCAGCTCCGGGGATGAGAAACGCTTCGCCGCTCACGATATTTCGTATCTCCAGATCATCATCCTTTTTCTCATAGCTCCACTGCATTCCCAGTTCTCCAATCACACAGGACTCAGGAACCACATAAGACTTCTCCACCTTCCCTGACTGCAGATCAATGAGAACAATCCGGCCCGCAGTTTCTTCTGTATATCCCTCTTTCTTTTCCAACAGGGGATCAGACAGGGACAGAATATGGTTATCATCTAAAAATTCAATATCCTTCCCCCTGTTATAACCGTCAATCGCCTCTATTTTCCTTTCTGCTCCGGTCTGAAAATCAAAGACCGTCCAGTACCCCTTTGACCTGTGGTTGCATAAAAGATTTTTCCTGTTTGGAGACTCCAGATAATTACAGATCATATTATCACCGGATATTTTTTTCACTTCTCCTGTTTTCAGTTGAATAGAGAAAATACTTTCTTTTTGAACAATAGAATCTTCTGACTCCTTAAAAAGCGCAACATACATGGTATCCCCATCCAGCCGGTGAAATACGGTGCTGATATCCCCTTTTTCATTAAAGGCATATACTGCATGATCCAAATCACTGATGATATAGTCAAACGAAAAAGAATACTCCCCTGTACTGCCCCGGAAGGATGCAATATTCTCTTTATCAACCTTAAATAACCCGTTTTCTTCAAGCGAATATAACTGATCTGTAATCGTCTCTTCCTCTTCATACCGGACTTCCCCTACAAAGACCTCTTTTTTTCCAAATACCTCAATCGCTTCATTCAAAGAAAGAAGATTACTTCCATCTGCCACTGCAATATCGGGAGTACGATTTTTCTCCATTTCCCTTTTCTCTTTTTCCCTCTCTGCGAGATGAACCTGCTCCACCTTCTGATTTCCGAACACCTGCTTCAAAAAGGACTGAAAAAAATCTGTGTGATAAGCAGCAACGGAAATTCCGGTTCCCAAAATGCAGACACAGAATATCGCCACTGCCACATAGGAACCGCGCAAAAAGCCAGCCCTTCCTTTTCCGGTGTACTGTTTCTTTCCCTTCTCTTCATTCTGTACATTCGTAAAGAGTGATTCCATCCACTCCTCCGGTGTTCTGATCTGATCCAGTTTACTAAAATCCGTCTTTTTTTTCATATCCACGCCTCCATATAAAAAATACTCCGTTATTGTTTACAGTCACCTTTTCCTTCAGACTCCCACTCTTCTATAGCTTACCATTA
>CADBMH010000370.1 GCA_902795705.1 uncultured Lachnospiraceae bacterium
CACTGTACTTATTGGTCATAATCATTTCCTCCTGTTGGTTAGATTATACCATTCATTCAGCGTGTCTAGCAAATGGGGTATAAGTCATTTTTTATGCTCTGCCCGATCTTTTTTATGAACGGATTCCATGCAAGATAAAGCTGCATCAGAATATCCGATATCTGTGTCAGCAGATAATGGTTCTTCATCGCATTGCTATCCCGGCTGTTCAGATGTTCAATTCGGTAGATTCCGTTCATCTGATTATTGAATCCTTCATTTTCAATCTTCCAACGCATCCTGCCGGCTTCTATCATTATGATACTCGGCGTATCATTTCTGCGGAGTCCATAAAAACTGTCTTCTCCGTCCACCGTTCCCGCTGTATGGCACAGCAGAGACCGTATCGCAACATCACTCTGATCGTCTTCCGAAGTAAGAAGTTTCCATCGGTCCAGATAATGATTGACAGGCTTATCGATATCGATCATTCCCTGCTCATATTCTTTCATAACACATATGACGGTAATAAACTTTGATATGGAGCATGCAGGAAAAACAGTATTTTCGTCTACCGGCACACTTTCTTCTCTGTCAGCGAACCCGTAATACTTCGTAAAAATATTGCCCTCCAAATCAGCAAACGCACAGCTTATTCCGGAAAATCTCTTCCTGATTTTCGTGAAGTATTTTCTATATTTCTCAATATTGCTCATCTCTCCCCCCTTAAATCACCACATTCTCTTTTCTTCCTTCCATAAAAGCTTTAAAATTATTTGCGACCACGTCAATCAGCCGTTTTCTCGCATCAACACTTGCCCATCCCATATGCGGAGTGATCGTAATATTTGGTGCTTTTAATAATGGATTATCTTCTGCCATCGGCTCCACGGAAACAACATCCGCACCTGCAGCAGAAATCTTACCGCTTCTCAATGCGTCAGCCAGAGCATTCTCGTCAACCAGTCCACCACGGCTGACATTGATAAGGATCGCCCCGTCTTTCATTTTTTCTATATTTGACTGGTTAATGATTTTTTCTGTTTCAGAATTCAGCGGACAATGAAGCGATACAATATCCGATTGTGAAAATAATGTATCAATCCCGACAAACTGCTCCCGGGCCATGCCACTGTATTTTTCCGGATGAGCCGTATGTACCAGCACTTTCATGCGAAATGCCTCTGCGATCTCACAAACTCTTCTTCCGATATTTCCATATCCGATAACGCCGATCGTTTTTCCCGCCAGTTCAGTGACCGGTGCCATCCAGTAACAAAAAATCTCTGACCGGATCCAGTCGCCCTGATGCACACTTTCATTATGTCTGCTTATGTGGCACACCGATTCCAGAATCAGTCCCCAGGTAAGCTGGACCACCGACTCGGTACTATATGCCGGAACATTCGTCACTGTGACGCCATGCCTTCCGGCAGCTTCCAGATCGATTACATTATATCCGGTCGCACAAACCCCGATATATTTGATATTCGGACATTTTTCAAAAACCTCTTCGTCAATGATCAATTTATTGATAAATAAAACATCCGCATCCCCGATATGTTCATATTTTTCTGTTTCTTTTGTATTTGCATATATCCTGGTAGGAACCAGGCTTGTGAGCGGCTCCCATGAAAGATCACCATGATTCACCGCATCCCCCTCCAGTAAAACAGCTTTCATTTCCTTTCTCCTCCTCATTTTTATCAAAATTACAAAGAGCAATCCTCATTTCCTCACATATTTATGATATCAGATTTTTTACACTCAAAATACCGATGCAGATCAGACCCCCTCCGATCAAGCAAAAAATAATTCCGGGAATAAACCGGTCATTTCTATATTTCTTGTTCGCTTCCTTCATCGATAAATTGCCCCGGTATAATGCTCCGCGTGCCTCCTTCAGTTTTAAGGTTTTATCTTTCGAAAGCTTTCCGATCGCTGTAAATTCTTCTTCTAAAATTTTCGGATCGACCACCTTATACGTAACTTTCAGATCACCGAGCTTCCAGTTTTTATCCTTTCTGGTAGCGTATTTTCCTTTTCCGGTATGCAGCAAATGATATTTACTGCCGGCATCTTCCGGATCCTTGTAAGCAGGAACCCTATATTTAAAATCCCAGTCAAAATACTTCACCAACAGTTCGGAATCAATTTTTATCCCCGTATCTCCAATCTCTACTTCGCCATAGATCACCGACCTTCCATTTTTTATTCTCACTTAAAAATGCTTTAGGAAATTTCGGATTATGATATGTCTTTTTATACTCGGAGCCTTTCTCGGCATCTGCTTCAGTCGCATAGGCTTCCAGCTTTTCATTTGCCTCTGAAGAGAACCCTTTTTTTGCCAGATTCTCCGAACAAGAATACTTTCCACGGTGTACTTTAATCATTTCCGGCACATACTGATACATTTCCGCTGTACGAAATATCACAGGTCCCATATCCGTCAGCCCCAATGCCTTATCCGTTGCCGGAGTGACGATTTTCAGCTTTCCGGTGTATCGCTCCAGATCACCGATTCCTTCCAGCCCGCTGCCAAGGCTTCCCAAGCCATACAGAAGTAGCAGCCCCCCGATACCAAATCCCAGCACGCAGCCCGCAAGCAATATAACAAATTCTAAAAATCCTTTTGTTTCTTTCTTTTTTTCTTCCATATTTTCATCCCTCTTTTTTATCATTTATCATTGACTCAAAATCCTCTTTCAAAATTTCCGTCACTTATGGTACAGTTCTCCATAACGCTTTTCCTGAACGAAATGCCTAACATACTTCGCAGAAGTATGTTGTAAACTATCAGAGAAAAAGTCCACTGAGGTTATGATCAGAAGCATATCACAGAAAAATTTTAGGCAAGTACCACCGAATTTAATTCTTCTGCAATTTACAAAATAACCTTTGCATTACCCGTATACGGATGCTCCTTTGCATATCTTGCCACCGCTTCATTAAACTCTTCCGGTTCCATTTTTCCAAAGTAGTTACTCTGCCATTTTGTATAATCAAATTGCTCTCTGATTACTACAGATATAAAATGTTCCGCCTCTACAATCCCTAAATGTTCTATCA
>CADBMH010000371.1 GCA_902795705.1 uncultured Lachnospiraceae bacterium
CAATCCTTATTTCCGTTTCCTGCCCTCTGGCTCCACCGGAAGGCTGATGGATCATGATTTCTGCATTTGGGAGTGCATATCTCTTTCCCTTCGCACCACCTGCCAGAAGAAATGCTCCCATACTTGCCGCAAGTCCCATACAAATTGTAGATACATCACATTTCACATAATTCATTGTATCGTAGATTGCAAAGCCCGCGCTGACAGAACCACCGGGGCTGTTAATATATAACGAAATATCCTTTGACGGATCCTGTGATTCTAAAAATAAGAGCTGTGCCACAATCAGACTCGCCACATCATCATTTACTTCATTGGAAAGCATAATGATCCGATCCTGTAAAAGTCTGGAATAGATATCATATGAACGCTCTCCACTGCTGGTTTTTTCCACAACATACGGAATACTATATGCCATTATTATGTTCCCCTTTCTAACATCGCATCTCTAAAACAGAAAAAACACCAAAAGCAGCATCAAGGAAACGATACTGCCCCCGGCATCTGTTATACTATTTTTCAACTGCTGCATCTACAACAAGATCTACAGCCTTTCTTACAGAAAGATCCATTGCAATCTGCTTTCTTTCGTCTTCTCCAATGGTTTCTTTTAATTTATCAGCTTCCATCTGATACATCTTAGCCATTTCTTCTATTTCTTTGTCAATATCTTCTTCCGATGATTCAATATTCTCAGCCTTTACAACAGCCTCCAATACAAGTCTGCTCTGGATCCGTTTTAATGCCTGCGGCTGCAGCTCCTCCATCAGCTTTTGCGGAGTATATCCGGTAAACTGCATGTACTGCTCTAAAGACATCCCCTGCGACTGCAGTCTCTGTGAAAATTCCTGTGTCATCTGGCGTGTCTGCGCCGTAACCATCTGTTCCGGAATCTCCATTTCCGCATTCTCGATAATCTGGTCGATCACGGCAGCCTCTTTTTCATCCCTTGCCGCCTGCTCTTTTGACTCTAAAAGTTTCTTTTTTGTCTCTTCCTTATATTCGTCCAATGTATCACATTCCGAAACATCCTGTGCAAAATCATCATCTAATTCCGGAAGCTCTTTTACTTTGATTTCTTTTACCTTTACCTTGAACAAAGCAGGCTTTCCCTGTAACTCTTCTGCATGATAATCATCAGGGAATGTGACATTCACATCTACATCATCACCGATATTTTTACCGATGAGCTGTTCTTCGAAATTATCAATAAAGGTATGTGAACCTAAAACAAGTTCATAATCCTCTCCTTTTCCTCCTTCGAAGCGTTCGCCATCCACAAATCCGTCAAAATCAATTGTCAGAGTATCTCCGTCCTCTGCGGCTCTGTCATCAATCGTGATCATACGTGAATTTCTCTCACGAATTCTGTCGATTTCCGCATCAAGTTCTTCATCAGATACCTCAAGCTCTCTCTTTTCTACCTCAATTCCCTTATAATCACCAAGAGTAACCTCCGGCTTAACAGCAACCGTCGCCGTAAAAATAAAAGGCTTCCCTTTTTCTATCTGTACCACATCGATTTCAGGCTGAGCTACAATTTCAAGCTCACTTTCCTCTGCAGCAGCCTCATAAGCATCCGGAATCACTATATTTGCTGCATCTTCATAAAAGAGCCCTGCACCATACATTTTTTCAATCATCCTGCGCGGCGCTTTTCCCTTACGAAAACCCGGAAGAGAAATTCTGCCTCTCACTTTCAGATATGCCTGATCGATCGCAGCATCAAACTCCTCAGCCGGCACTTCAATGGTAAGCTTCGCCATACTCTTTTCTAAATTTTCAACCTGTACACTCATTCTAATATTTCCTCCTTATATTGGTACGGAGTTCCTTCCATGATCCGGATAAGGTTTCCCCGTAAATCACCATTTTAATAATATAGCACGACCTGTAGGCTAAATGCAAGTAATTTAGATGAATTTTTTATAAATTATGTAAATTATTCGACTGCATGCCCCTTTTTCTTCAAAACTTCGATTACCCGGCAGACATATTCATTACAAATCTCCTCCGTCCCTGCTTCTACCATAACGCGGATCACCGGCTCTGTCCCGCTTTCACGAAGAAGGATCCTGCCATCTTCCCCAAGCGCCTTTTCCACTTCCTTTACCGCTGCCTGGACATCTTCATCACTTCTGGCCGCAGGCTTATCCTTCACCTTGACATTTTTTAATATCTGCGGATATATTTTCAAATCCTTCCGAAGCTCGGAAAGCTTTTGTTTCTTTTCAAGCATGACTTCCATAAGCATTAAGGAAGTCAGAACACCATCTCCTGTCACCGCATACTTGCTGAAAATAATATGACCGGACTGCTCTCCGCCAAGCGAATGACCATGTTCCATCATGTTTGCATTGACATATTTATCACCGACTGCGGTTTTCTCATAGGCAATCCCCTTTTTATCAAGCGCCTTATACAGTCCGAGATTCGACATGATTGTCGTAACGATCGTATTGTTATTCAACTCTCCCTTTTCCTTAAAATAGCATCCGCACAGATAGAGAATCGCATCACCGTCAATCACCTCTCCCGTATCATCAATTGCAAGACAGCGATCAGCATCCCCATCATAGGCAAACCCAATATCAAGTCCTTTTTCCTTTACAAATTTTTGCAGATTTTCAATATGTGTGGATCCACAGGCTTCATTGATATTGATTCCGTCAGGCTCCATTCCGATTGCATATGTTTTTGCCCCCAATGCATCAAATACACCTTTTGCCACAGAGTAAGATGAACCATTTGCACAATCCAGTCCAACCTTAATATTCTTAAAAGAGCGGGTAGCAAGTGACATCAGATATCCGATATATCTGTGCCGTCCGATGGAATAATCTACCGTACAGCCGATTTTCTCGCCGGTTGCTAAAGGAAGGGTATCCTCCGGACTATCAATGTAGGTTTCAATTTTTTCTTCAATTTCTGCTGCTAATTTATGGCCCTCCCCATCGATTACCTTAAGTCCGTTATCATAAAACGGATTGTGACTTGCTGAAATCATGATTCCGCAATCAAACTGTTCGGTACGTACCACATAGGAAACACTCGGTGTAGGTGTAACATGTAAAAGATATACATCTGCACCACTCGCCGTTAGTCCTGCCGACAAAGCATCCTCAAACATATAGCTGGATCTTCTGGTATCTTTCCCGATTACAATCCTGGCCTTATGCTCTCTTCCATAGTACCAGCCCAAAAATCGTCCGACCTTATAAGCATGCCCTACTGTCAGATCAACATTCGCTTCTCCTCTGAAACCATCTGTTCCGAAATATTTCATTTTATCATTTACTCCTCTCTGACACAAAGTTTTGTCTTTCACTATAGATATGCATACTTTTTTATCTTAACACATCTATTCGTCTAAATCAATTCCCGAATTTCTTTCAACAGAAAACGATGCAGCCATTCATACTCCAACAAGATGACATTTCTGAAAAAAATTGATATGATATATAAAATACTTCTTTAAAACGCTTCAGAAAGATCAGACATCAAATGGAGGTATTTCATATGAAAAATTATTTTATTTTTAAGAAAAACTACGACAGCGAAAGCTTTGGCCTTCGCCTGTCTGTTTTACGCCAGAACAAAGGCGTAAGTGCCAGAAAAATGAGTTTGACCCTGGGCCAGAATCAAAATTATATTAATGCGATCGAGTCCGGAAAATATTTTCCAACCATGCAGTGCTTTTTTGCAATCTGTAAGTATCTGCAGGTCACTCCCGCAGAATTTTTTAAAGCAGAGGAAGAAGATTCAGAAATAGACGAGACAGCCGAACTCCTGACCTTGCTTTACTGTCTCCCGCCACATATCGAAAAGCATTTCTACCAATTGATCTGTGACTATGTAGAAAACTGTGATTTTCCTGCCCCTTCCTCTTACCCGAATTATAAAAAGCCAATTTAAGACAGATAACCACCTTTTTAAGAACTTGTAAAACACTGAAAAAAGCTTGCTTTTTCCAGTGTTTTACGGTATACTTTTTCTATTGAAAATTTAAAATTGCCGGGCAGGATATGAAACCATCTGTTTGTAAGTCCGGAACTGCTTTGCAGACAGAGTTCATCATATTACCTGCCACTCAGGCAGAAATGGAGGAGAGTTATGAAATTTGGTTACTTTGATGATCCAAATAAGGAATATGTCATCACCACACCGAAGACACCACTTCCTTGGATCAACTATTTGGGAAGCAGCAGCTTTTTCTCACTGATTTCCAACACATGCGGCGGTTACAGCTTTTACAAGGATGCGAAGCTTCTTCGCCTGACCCGTTACCGCTACAACAACATCCCGAACGATGAGGGTGGACGCTATTACTACATCAAAGAGGGGGACAATGTATGGAATCCGGGATGGCAGCCGGTCAGAGCAGAGTTGGATTCCTATGAATGCCGTCATGGTATGGGGTACAGCCGTTTTACTTCTTCTAAAAACGGTTTAAAGGCATCTCTTTTAGCATTCGTTCCGGTAAATGACAACTGCGAGGTCAATCAGCTTACCGTCACGAATGAATCTCAGGAAACGAAAAACTTTTCCGTATTTTCATACATAGAGTTCTGCTTATGGAATGCGATGGACGATATGACGAATTATCAGCGTAACTTAAATATCGGCGAAGTAGAGGTCATTGATTCTACCATTTACCATAAAACCGAATACAGAGAGCGCAGAAACCACTATGCCGTATATTCCGTAAATACACCGGTAGATGGTTTTGATACCAGCAGAGATGAGTTTTTAGGCGCATACCGCAGCGTGAACGATCCGCAGGTTGTTGCAGAGGGAAAAGCGCATAATTCCGTTGCAAGCGGCTGGTATCCGATCGGTTCCCACCAGATCAATGTCACATTAAATCCGGGTGAATCAAAGAGCTTCATCTTTGTATTAGGCTACTGCGAGAATCCGGTCGACGAAAAGTTTACGGCTCCGAATGTGATCAACAAAAAACCGGCGGACGAGCTTCTTGCGAAATATAAGACAGACGAGCAGGTAGACGCTGCATTAAAGGAATTAAAAGAAAACTGGGAAGATCTGTTATCCAAATTTACGGTTAAGTCCGATGAAGAAAAGCTTGACCGAATGGTAAATATCTGGAATCAGTATCAGTGTATGGTGACCTTTAATATGTCCCGTTCCGCTTCCTATTACGAATCAGGAATCGGACGCGGTATGGGCTTCAGGGATTCCTGCCAGGATCTTTTAGGCTTCGTACATCTGATTCCGGAACGTGCAAGGGAAAGAATCATCGATATCGCTTCCACACAGTTTGAAGACGGAAGTGCATATCACCAGTACCAGCCACTTACCAAGAAAGGAAATGCCGATATCGGAAGCGGCTTTAACGACGATCCGCTCTGGCTGATTGCCGGTACTTCCGCATATATCCGCGAAACGGGTGATACTTCTATCTTAGAAGAAATGGTTCCTTTCGATAA
>CADBMH010000372.1 GCA_902795705.1 uncultured Lachnospiraceae bacterium
ACTTGCACTGTTTACTACAAATCCATCTGCCATAGAAGCAAGCTTTTCACTGACCTTCTGAACAAATCCCTGCGTCATTTTTCCTCCCTCCTTTCCGAAAAGCCGTCACAAGCACCGCTTCCATAATCTGTCCCGTGACTGCCCATAAAATATAATTTTTCCATTCTGGAAACAGCATTCCGGCAATGCACAGACAGATAACCGCTGTGATTCCTTTGACCTTAAACCTTCTCTTTTGTATCTGAGAATAAACCGGTCTGTTTTTGGAAGCAATCGGAGCCAAAAGATAAATCACCGCACAACTGACAGGCAGCAAGACGATTACAGAGAATTCCGGCAGGATACAATATTTCCCTAAAATGCTCAAAGCCGAAAAAATACTCGTTGATGCCAAAAGGCAAGCCCATTGTGTGGAAAAATGCTTTCCGCCCAGACTTGTCCGTATAGCTAAGACACTTACAAGCAGAACCAAAAAGCCTTTTACCTCTCCAATGCTCCAAAAGACAACGAACAGAACAAGTGTTTTTGACCATTCATAAAAAAGAACCTGTAGATAATAAAAGCTTTTTTCTATCGTATCCTCCTCCACATCATTCTTTTTCAAAAAAGCCTGATACCGTTCTTTCATTCGTTCCATAGAATACCGCCTCCTTGTCTCCCTTATATAACATTCCCTTTTTCTTTGCAATACTTTTCGTCCAAAAAGGAACAAACGACGCGTATGAAGGAACAAACGACAATTTTTCTGCTTGTTATTTTTCTAAAAATGCTATACCATGATATCAGAAAGCAACAAGAATCTCGCAGCATGAGCATAAGTATGAAGCAACAGCAAAGGACGATCGGTCATGAGTACAAATATATTGATTTTGGAAGATAATGTAACACAGTTAAATGCATTGGAAAAGATCCTTCAGGAAAATATGGAACATACGCATATCACAAAAGCTTCCGACTACGCCTCTGCCACGCAGCTTTTGGGAAAGGCATCCTTTCAGTTTTTCCTGCTTGATATTGAATTGGACAGAGAATGTCCTGACGCACTGACCGGCATTGACTTTGGCAGGCATCTCCGTTCCCTGCCGGAGTACCGGTTTACGCCGATTCTTTACATCACCTCGATTCCGACGCAGATTCAAACGGCAGTCAATGAGGTTCATTGTCAGAATTATATTTTAAAGCCCTATACGGCAAAGGAATTACTGGCAGCCATCGACTTTCTGATGCAATCACCGCTTTACCAGAAAGAACCGCTAAAAATCTGTGATTCCAACGGAATCTATTATAAACTATACGAAGACGATATCCTGTACATTGAAGCAGACGGAAAGGATATGCATCTGTACATGGCAGAACAGGATAAGATACGAAAAATCACAACGCACCGGTACCGCCTGACAGAATTTCTTTCCCTTCTGCCGGATGATTTTATCCGCTGCCATAAAAAATATATCGTAAATAAAAAAGCAATCACCGCCTATGATAAAACAACGGCTTCCATTTTGGTGAAAAATTGTTTCTTAAAGATTGGCAGAAAATACAAAGAGGAATTTGAACGACACTATACACAGGCTTAATATGCATTAAAAACAGCATAGAAATGAGGTAAAGATGAATCCCATCCTGCATCTTGCAATTACTGATTGTTTAGAGCTCTGCACCATCTATCTGATTAGCGCAGGCTTATTATCAAAAAAAACAGAACCTGATAAAAGGCATGCCTTGCTTTTCTTTGTTTATACAGTCATCAGTGTCCTTCTTGAAGAAAGTCTCCTTTTTCCCGCTGCTTCCTCCATCATCGGCGGATTTCTGTTCTTTGTATGCCTTTTTTTACTGCTGCACATCTCCTTAACGGATACGCTCATTGTATTCTTTACCTCAACGATTCTGATGGATGGAGCAGAGTTCCTTCTGATTTTTTCTGTTCCTCCCTTCCGGACGACAAGCCCCACCTCTTTCCTCCCGGTCATCGCCATGCTTTTTATCGTCTTTTTTGCGTTCCTTTTCTACAAAATCTGCGGAAGGCTTTTTCTCTATCAATATATCCAAAAGAATATTCCTTTGAAAATCATAATCGTAAATATCTACCTGATTTCCTGCAGTGTCATCATCTATCTGAAGATCGATCCCAAAGGTTTTTTTAATATCCTCCTTTTTCTCGTGCTGGTCTTTCTTCTGCTATTCCTTCTAAACTGGGAGATTATCGCAAACCAGAAAAAGCTTGCACAAAAGGAAAAGGAACTGGAGATTTTCCGCACCTATCTTCCCGTCGTGAACGAGCTGACGGAGCAGGTACGCCTAAGGCAGCACCAGTTTGATAACCAGATTCAGGCGATCAGCATGCTTCCCGCTACCTATAAAGATTATGACTCCCTTGCTGATGCCCTGACCAACTACTCCGGATATGTCGCAGCTACCTTCCGGAATACGATTTTCTTAAAGCTGAACCTCAAACTCCTTGCCGGTTTTCTGTTCAGCAAATGCCACGAAGCGGAAAACCAGAAAAAAGAGCTCCGCGTCATCATAAAGAACCTGAATATAAAGACCATCCTGCCGGAATATAAGCTGGTTGATGCCCTCGGAATCCTCATAGATAATGCGGTTGAGAACATCCTTGAGGGGGACTGCGCCACACTTGCCCTTGATTCCAAATCCAACAAATGCCTGGTCCGAATAAAGAACGCAGGTCCCTGCCTGACGGAGGAGCTTCGTTTAAGCTTCTTTAAAAAGGGCTATACCACCAAAACTTCTGACACCGGAAAGCATGGCATGGGACTTTATCATTTAAAAAAACTCATGGACGAATACGGCGGCATGATTTTTCTCTCGAACGAAACCGACGGCATCCGGACTTATGTTGTGTTTGAATTTGAGGTATGATGTAATTGTGTGTAAATATCCGTTTTATATCTCCCTTATAATTTCTTCGGCAATTCTTCAAATCTAAAACCGAACAAGCAAAAAACCTACTACTTTGTGAATTTTTTTTGAAATTTTCAAATATTTTTCACACTTCTATCTCTTTTCTACCTTACAGCGATGCTCTTTTTCTTTTTTGGCGCAGTTGATGCCGACGAATAAAATCTCACCCGTATACCCCTTTAAATCTACAAGCAGCTACGAAAAGATACTCTGAAAAATTCGAAGATTGTCTATTGAGAATCGGATAGGGTTGTGGTAACATATTATGTGGATAGCTATGTTAAGCTTGACATCAAAGCAAAGGAGTGTGATTTACCATGCCGGAATTAAGCCGTTTCGGAGGAATGGTTATCTATATGCTGTTTCACGATATAGGGCAGCACAACAAACCGCATGTTCATGTCTACTATGGAGAATATGAGGCGGCAATAGCGATTGACGGGGAGTTATTGGCGGGTTCGCTCCCTCACAGGCAGTTAAAGATTGTCACAGGTTGGCTTGCGTTCCATGAAGAAGAAGCTTACAAGGCATGGAACCTTGCTGTAAGGGGTGAACATTTTGACAAAATCCCACCTATGAATTGAGGTGATTTGAATGTATATTATGAACGATATATGCTATGCCGGGGAAATGCAGGACGGTATCAAAGTCACAGAGGCGAAGCCCCTGCGTGGCGGCATGATGCTTATTACATTCTCAACAGGAGAAAAAAGGTTATTTGATACAACGATGTTGCAAGGCTCTGCATTTGCTCCACTTGCGGACGAAAAGATATTTATGAACCCGGTTTTGTTTCATGGTGTGATTACTTGGAACAATGGGGAAATTGATATTGCACCGGAAACGGTCTACCGAGAAAGCTATGCTTACGAAAGTATGGCGATATAGTCAGAGGTTGGAATTTGTCTGTATGGAGAATACCTCCTCGTCCAGTCCGTTGAACGGCTCATCCAATATCAGCAGATCCGGCTCCTCCATGATTGCCTGTGCAATACCGAGCCGCTGCCTCATGCCGAGGCTGTACTTTCTCACATGCCGTTTTAAATCCGGCTTCAGACCGACTAACTCCATCGTCTTCCTGATTTTTTCCGCCCCGATTTTTTTATTCAAATCCGCCAACAGCTTTAAGTTTTTATATCCGCTGTAGTACGGGATAAAACCCGGTGTCTCAATGATGATACCCATGTTTTCGGGAAAATCCATGTCCTTCCCGACTTCCCTTCCGTCCACCAAAATCTGTCCCGTGCTTGGCTTTACAAACCCACAGATGCACTTCATGAGCATCGTCTTTCCGCTTCCGTTCCTGCCAACGATTCCGTGGATCTGTCCCGCCTCAAAGGTCACATTGATGTCCTTTAGTATCTGTGTTTTCTGAAGGGTTAAGGAAACCCCCTTGACCTCTACTTTCCTGTCGCTCATATACAAACTCCCTTTCCATGACTCCATTACCATATTGTTCAAAATAAAAGA
>CADBMH010000373.1 GCA_902795705.1 uncultured Lachnospiraceae bacterium
GGAAACCCCCTTGACCTCTACTTTCCTGTCGCTCATATACAAACTCCCTTTCCATGACTCCATTACCATATTGTTCAAAATAAAAGATGAATCTCCGTTTATTCGGCAGCAAAAATTTATCAAAAAATCTCATACTTTTTTCCTGCAGCCAAACTTCCGGCTGCCAGCAGGATGATAAGTACCAAAAAGTACACATACGAGCCCCATAACGGAAATACCGGTTCACTGAAATACTCCGTATAATGCAGCCAGCCAATCGTATGCGCCATCGGAAACAGCCACATCCCCTCCAGCCGGAAGCCACATGCGACTGTTCCTGCAAGAATCAGTATCCCGTCTGCAAGCAGTCCTGCAAGCTTGTGGTTCATCATTGCAAAAAAGAGCACAATAAGCGCCAGAAAAAGAAAATACAAAAATAAAAGACCTGCACTATGCATGACTGCTCTCCGAAGCGTCATCTGATGATAAATATTTTCCGGCAGAAGCTGCGTGACATAATCACCCGCCCTCTCCGGAAAAACGGACACATACTTGGTAACAGCATCACTAAATCCGTCAAACAACGCCCCTTCCGGAATCAGAAGGAGCACCGAAGCTGCCAGCACAAATCCCGTCACAAACAGCGAAGCAGATACCGCAAACAAAATCTGTCCCCAAACCCATGTCCTCTTTTGGCACCGGACATGAAAGAACGGGGAAATCCCGCTCTCATCCGGAAAATCCGCAATCATGACCAGAAAAAAGAGCGGCAGGATCAGGACGACCATTCCGGAATTGCCTGCGGCAATAAACGGTTCCAACCATGAAAGCTTTTTTCCCATCAGTTCCGCACACTCCTTCAGCGGAAGGATGACCTGCATATGCAAAAAGAGCAGGAACACTCCTAAAACAATGACCTTCGTGCTCCGCAGAAGATTTTTCAACTCTGTATACGCAATCCGGAATGCCATCATGCCTCACCCCCTCATCTCCTCCGCATTGATCGTCCATTCCCTCACTCTTAATACAAACAAAAGAAAGACCAGAATATAGGCTCCTAAAAAGATCCCTGCCGTGCAGAGCCGCCCCTTCCAAGCCGGAGCCATGAATACATTCTCCATATGAAAAAGCTGCGTCCGTTCCAGTGCCTTTTCCTTTCCGCTGTCCATCCATCTGCTCTCTAACGCACCAAGCACCGAGGAATAGATGTAAGAAAGCATCATCGGCAGACATAACAGGATATAGGTATCCGAGAAAAAAACCGACACGAGGTAGGAGAACAGGTTCATGAACATTCCATAGAAAAAGACACCAAAAAGCCTGACGGCAAGAAAGACAGGAACACTCCTTATCCCAAGCAGTCCCAGATGATATGCCGCTTCCTCTGCCGGAAATGCAGACAGGAGCGGAAAGAACGGCAGGCATAAAAGACCGTACAAAAGGTATCCAAGCACCATGAACATCCCACCGCAGAGCATGTGGCTGAGCGTCTTTGTCAGACAGTAACGGATGTTTCCTTCTCTTATCAGAGAAAACCGGAGGCTTCCGCTTTTCTGTTCGGAAGCCGTCACATAAAGATACCCGACGCTTAAAAGAAACGGCAGAAGAAGAAACGACCATGTTCCGATTCCATCCTTCCATACTTCAAGAAACGGGATCGTCTCCCTTGGCACCTCATCCGAAAAAAATGCCTGTAAGACCGTATAAGATGTTCTCTTTTCATCGGTATAGCAGTAGCTTAACAGACAGGTAAAAGCAGTACCGAAAACAGAAATAAGACTGAAAGGCAGATAGCAGTTCTTTTTTATCTCGCCTGCAAGCTTTCCAAAAGCTCTGCTCCCGATTTTGAACCCCTCTTGTTTCCGAATAACCTCTCCCATATCAGCCTCCCGTTTCCAAGTTCCATTCAACAATGTTCCAAATTTTCTAAAAATGTACACCTTTTTCTCCAAAAGTCATTCTGCTTCATCTTCTTCACCAAAAGAATAAGTATAATAGGTGATATCTCCTGTCAATGCATCTACATAGATACGCACCCGCCTGTTATCCGTTTGATTTAATCCATCGAACATCCATACTGGCACCACCACACATTGTTCTTCCGATATCTTGCTTGGACAGTATTCAAATTCGACCTCTGATAAAGAAATCTGTAGTTCCGGTGCCAGTTTCTCTTCCAAAGTTTCAGCCGCATCACACAGGCTGAGCACACTTGTCTGTTCCTCTATTTCTTCTATTCTTTCCCCTTCATTTTGTCCTACAAAAGCACATACATGATCATCTGCCACATATGCCCTTTTTGTATCTTCATCTAACTCCTTTCCGACATTACTGCTTGTTAATGAGCGTTCGCCATAATCCTGCCAAGCAAAAGGGATTCCTTTATATTTTCTTCGGAGCAAAAAACCATATCCGTATTTGTCCCGAAGTCGATAGACCTCTGCATAAGGAACATCTACAGTCAGCCCTTCTACTAAAGGATATGGTGTTCCCTTTTTAAAATATTCTTTTACAATTTCTACTGCATTTGAAATTGTTAGATTTCCACTTAATAATTCATAGGACTCTTTCTCCATTTCCTCCACAGTTCCCTCTTTTATTATATCCTCCTGATTTTCGCCCATTGCATCTGATACTGCAAAAGAATCTGCATCCAAATATTTCGTAATTGTTCCATCACTCATGGAATAAAATCCATTTCTACCCATCTGTACATGACAAGATGCAGTATTGATATAGAATGAATTACCATTTTTCAATTTCTGCATATTGTCATAAACCAATGGCCAGTATGCATGTCCGTTTTTTCTAACAGGTTCACCGATTGTTCCACTATCATCCCGCAGTTCTTTTTCTAAATCAAGTTTTTCTTCATCAATTTCTTTTATCCATTCTCTGATTACACGGATGCTTTCATTAATGCCAATATCGCTTGAAGTTGTTTCTAAAATAAAGACTTTGTCAATATCAGGAAATGAATTAAATTTACACTTTTGGAACGACAGCTTTTGATTAGTTTTATGTTTCATTTTTGCTGCTTCTTTTTCATAATCACTTTTTATATCAATCAGCTTCTTTCGTACCTTTGTATATCTTTTTTTATATTTTTGAATTCCGAAGTTTTCTTCGATTCCTTGTTTTTCTTTAATGTTTTCACTATTTCTTTTAGAGCAACCAAATAGAAGCAATAAAAAGGTAATAAAAAATATTGATAAATATATTTTTTTCATTCCAGCCATCTCCTGTTTTTCTAATTAAAGGGAGCATGAAATTCATTTTCACGCTCCCACATAAATCCAAACTGTACATAAATCAGTGGGCAATTTTAATTATCCCTGTCGAAGTACAATTATAATGTTCCTTTGCCGTAACCAAGAAAGAAACATTCTCAGTTGTACTATTTTTCAAAACCCAAACAGCGATCGGTCCTTTCTTGGTTACCGGAATACTGCCTCCCTTAACCTTTATCCCACCGCATGATCCAGAACTAATTCCCAATTCTCTTCCTTGTGAACCATCAATAGTCTTGCACTCACCCTTA
>CADBMH010000374.1 GCA_902795705.1 uncultured Lachnospiraceae bacterium
CCACCCGCCGATAACTACCTATTATCGTTACCAAACCACCCGCATCCGGTTTCTGGGGTGGTTCTTCTCCAAAATCTCTTTTTGCTTGGCGGTTGAAACATGTGTATAGATCTGCGTTACATTAATGGAGCTATGTCCCAAAAGCTCCTGTATGTAACGGATATCTACATTTTCGTTCAGCAGACAGGTGGCAAAGGAGTGGCGGAACATGTGGGGAGTGATATTTTGTTCGATGGAAGCGGCTTTAGAAACCTGATGGAGCATTTTGCGGACAGATTGTTCCGAGAGTCTTTTGTGGTAGCGGTTAATAAAGAAATATGGTGTGTCCGGATTCAATGCATTTCTGAAGGCGAGATATTCTTTTAAAACTGCCAGTACATCTTTATTTTCTATTTGGATCATGCGTTCCTTATTTCCTTTTCCATGAATTTTGATACTTTGCTCTATGAGATCGACGGTCTGTAGTGTGAGAGAGCACAATTCGGAGATGCGTATTCCTGTTGCAAAAAGTGTTTCGAGGATGGCGATATCTCTGGTTGTTGTCATTTGTTGAAACTCTGTAGCGGCAGAAGCCCTTTTTTGGTACATGGAAGAAAAAAGAGCTTCGATTGTGTGAGTTGGTATGGTCTTAGGCAGAACGGATTCTTCTCTGAAATGTAGCTGCAGTCTGTAAAAAGGGTTTGCTTCCATGATATTTTTGTAGCACATATAGTGGAAAAGTGCACGAATACTGGCAAGTTTTCTTTTTACTGTTTTTGTTTTATAAATTTTCAGAAGATACTCTATATATTTTTCTAAGGTTTCCGGTTCTACATCTGTGAGTGATGAATCAGAAATAAAATCGATAAATTGCTTAAGATCAAAGCGGTAGGCTTTTATGGTATGAGAGCTTAAACGCTTCCTTTGTTCACAATAAGTTAAATATTCTTTTATTGTATTGTTTACTTGTTTCATTTGTAGTTACCTCCATGCTAAAATATGAAAATTGTAATAAACAGTATATCGCACCGATGTATAGATAGAAAAGATATTTTTCTTTAAAGGTAACCGGAATTCCGGCAGATTTTAGCAGATTCAAAAACAGAGTAGCAAAAAAGAAAATTTTTTGTTATAATAATCGCGTTGTTTGTAATAAATACTGGTATTTTTCGGGACTGAAAAGAGGTGATCGCGTGAAAAGATATTTTAATGCCTACGGCAATGACTGTTTGAAAAACGGTCATGCTAATAAGCGCGCATTTTCGTATTTCTTTATTTTTCTGCTGTTTATGGCAGAACTCTTTTCCGTGCCGAATGGAGGTGCCTTTGCAGAGAGTGGTGGAAAGACATCTGTTTTAGATACCATATCCTGTGGGCAGGTAAGCTGTGGCAGTGAGGCTGCTTTTACTGCAGGAATCCGCTGTTCCGGGCATGATGATTTGGAAATCAACCGAAATCTGGAAACCATCAGCGGCCGGAATCTTTCGGTTAAAGAAGGCTCTTACTCTTATAAACAAAACCGCCATGTCAGTTTCGGTGACAGCAGTGTTTTTGTGGCATCGGCTCTGCTTTTTGCGCTATGGTTTTACAGGCAGCGGATTTTCATTGTTTTAGGAGCCTGTTTTTCCTTCAGTCTGCGGTTTATTATAAAATATATTCATCATAAGAATGGTGAGAAAATAGAGAAATTCCTTTCTGACAGATATTTTGCATATCAATATGTTTAGAAAGGAAAATCCAAAAATCCTTTCTAAGCGAAAAGAAAGGATGATAAGAGATGACAACGAAAATAATTTTTTCTGTAATCGTAGGTGTTCTTCTTCTGGGAATTTGTGTTTGGAGCTATCGCATGTCGAATGTAGACAATACTTCTGATGGCAAAGAAGCAGAGGCGAAGGAAGAAGGTGACGGCAGATGAATATTCTTACATGGATTCTGGTGGGACTGATCGGACTCATGGGGGTGCTTGTCGTAGTGGGGACAGTAGTTGGTATGGTTGGTGTGATCATATATAAAATATATAGAAAAATACGCTTCGGAATCTCACTATATAATTAAGCATTCAGGCAAAATCAGTGATTCAATCCGGTATCCTGCTTCGGAAGGGTACACAAAGTGATGCAAACCCTAACTGAAACCCGAAAAGGTTTTGTTAGTCCGGTTTGCTCACTTTGTTTTTATAGTGAATGACAAAAATAATTTGTCGTCCATTATAAAGCGTCCGACAGGATGTACAATATAGAAAGGAATAGAGAATGAAAGAAAACAGAAAACGGATTACAAAAGAAAAAATTTCAGAATATTTACTTGATTTTTTCATGCTGACAATCGGGGCGATTCTTGCTGCTTTCTCGATTGAAGAGTTTCTGGTTCCATGTACGATTTTGGATGGAGGTTTGATCGGTGTCGGAATCATGATTCATCAGGTTGCGGGTGTTCCGCTCAGTATATTGACGATAGCATTAAATGTTCCGTTTTTATTAATCGGGACGAAAAAAATGGGGATTACATTTATAGGAAAAGCGCTTTATGCGATGGCTGTATTTTCTATATTTTTAGAGATATTTGCGCCGTTGGAAAATGTGACGAAGGAGTATCTTCTGGCGGTCTGCTTCGGCGGAGTGATTCTAGGGGCGGGAGTCGGCATCGTGATTCGTTTCGGGGGATGTCTGGATGGAACGGAAACGGTCGCTATTTTGTTGAACCGGAGGTTTCAGTTTCCTGTGGGACGGACGGTGTTACTGATCAATGTGGTCGTATACGGTGTAGCGGGATTCGTGTTCGGTATAGACCGGGCAATGTACAGTCTGCTGACTTACATCATTACTTCAAAGATTGTTGATTATGTGGAAACAGGACTGGATCAGGCGAAAGCGGTGATGATCATTACAGATGCAGGAGCGGAAATTGCGGAAAATATCTATAAGGAGCTTGGGCGGACGGTTACGATTCTGGAAGGAGAGGGACTTGTCAGCGGAAAAAAAGTAGTTCTTTACTGTGTGATCAGCCGGTTTGAACTGTTTCAGCTAAAGCAGGTGATCCAGTCGGTTGACGGAAGTGCTTTTATCACGGTCAGTGATGTATCGGAGATCATAGGCAGGCATATTAAGAAAAAAGATATTCGGGTATTAAATAAAGAGTAGGTTTTAGAAAGGCTGCAATTCAGAAAACGGGTTTTCATAGAAATCAGTGAAAAAGTAGTTTTCTAAGAGCAGCCTTTTTTTTATGTTCGCAAATACCGAAAGAAATCTTTACCATATCTTAGCCGTGCAGGGGAAGTGATTATGATATAATTCGACAATGGAGGTTATAAATGAAAAAGGGACTGATTAACATAAAAGAAATTAGTATTACTGTGTTGATACTTATTATGTTTTTTGGAGTTTGTCTTTTAGTACAGCAGCTTTTAAATATTCACTCACTGATACCAATGTTTTTTATTTTAGCAGTTTTTTTGGTTTCCAGATACACATCAGGATATTTTTTGGGAATTTTTGCTTCTTTAGTGAGCGTACTGGCAGTAAATTATGCGTTTACATTTCCGCATTTTCGTTTTAATTTTACAATTTCTGAAAATTTAATTTCTGCTATTATTATGCTGATTGTCACTATTATGACAAGTACCATGACCACACAAATCAAGAGACATGAGCAGAAAAAGAGGGAGATTGAATTTACAGATTGTTGATATTTCTGTAGAAGAACTGATTGATGTAGTATTGGAAAAGTTTAAAAGAAGGTATCCGAATCAAAAAATCATTCTTTCTATGCCGGATGTGTTTGTAAGTATACAGGCAGATCCGATTCTGATTGAACAGGTAATTTTAAACATATTGGAAAATGCAATGCAGCACGCGGCAGGAATGGAAACGATAAAAGTTACTGTATGCAAATGTGATAACAGGGTTTCTTTTGAAATAACAGATGATGGATGTGGCATACCGGAAAGTATCCGTCAGAAGCTTTTCAGAGAAATCATAGAAAAGAAGGGTGACATTGTGGATAAAGACAAAAAAATAATGGCAGCCGGGCAAAGAAAACCGATCGATGGAAAAAGATACAATATGGGGATAGGCATGTATGTGTGCGCTGCTATTATTAAGGCACATCAGGGAGAACTTTTTGTACGAAATCTGCTTCCAAAGGGCTGTAGTTTTCAGTTCATATTAAAAACGGAGGTGGAGCATGACAAATAAATATAAGATTTTATTAATTGAAGATGAAATTAATATTGTTAATTTTATTAAGGAAAAGCTGGAAGCAAATGGATATCAGACAATCTTTGCAACCGGAATGCGGGATGGAATCATGATGCTCAACTTAGTCAGTCAGGGCGATTTTCTGGTACAGACGGCAGAAATCGGTGTTATTGTTTTGATGTTCTGCGCGGGAATGGAGACAGATGTTCATGAATTAAAAAAGGCGGGAGTGGTCTCCTTTGTCATCGCGATGATCGGCGTGCTTGTGCCGCTTGCCGGCGGATTTATTGTAGCATTTTTCTTTAACCGTCCCGGAATGATAGAATCTGATGCAAAGTGCAGTCTTTTTTTACAAAATATTTTTATTGGTGTAATCCTGACAGCTACCTCCGTCAGTATTACGGTAGAAACTCTAAAAGAAATAGGAAAGTTAAGTACCCGCTCCGGAAATACGATTTTAGGAGCAGCGGTTATAGATGATATTCTTGGAATTATTGCACTTACTATAATTTCCAGTATGGCAGATGAGTCTGTAAAAATAAGTATGACATTGCTCAAGATTGCTATATATTTTGTTTTTGTAATTATTGTTATATTTTTATTTTATAAGCTGTTCAATTTATGGTGCAGCAGAACAGAGGTCGGACTCCGCAGATATTCTATTGCGGCACTGGTTTTTTGTGTGCTTATGGCGTTTGTAGCAGAGGAATATTTTGGTGTGGCAGATATTACCGGTGCATATATTGCAGGGATTGGTGTTTCCATGACAAAGAAAGAAGAGTATATTGCTTCAAGAATCAATATATTATCGTACCTGTATTTATCTCCGATATTTTTTGCAAGTATCGGACTGAAAGTTACTCTGCCGGAGATGAGCATGAAAATTGTATGGTTTGCAGCTATTCTGACTATAGTGGCAATTCTTACAAAAGTGATCGGATGCGGATTAGGCTTGATGAACAGACAGTTAATGGGACCGATTATTATTGTAGTCATTATCACAACAATTGCCGCACCGATTTTTTTGAAAATTGCATATCGGAAAGATATAGAGGATTGATTGTACATAGTTATTACTATCAAGGAATAGGATAAGAAAATTTGGAGGAAAATATGTTGATACTGTATTTATTGCTGCTGATTGCAGGATTTTTTGCTCTAATTAAGGGCGCTGATTTTTTTGTGGATGGAAGCTCTGCTTTAGCCGGGAATTTTAAGGTTTCTAAAGTTATTATCGGTCTTACCATTGTAGCAATGGGGACAAGTGCGCCGGAATTGGCAGTCAGTACATCTGCGGCATTACAGGGGGCGAATGAAATTGCTCTGAGTAATGTGGTCGGATCTAATATTTTCAATTTACTTTGTGTGCTTGGGATATGTGCGATCATTCATCCTGTTCCTGTAGATTCAGTGATATTGAAGAGAGATTTTCCGTTTACGATAGGGATTTCGCTTTTACTGCTTGTTTTAACCAGCTTTAAAAGCTTGTTCGGCGGCTCGTGGTTACGGGCAGATATGGATAAATATGTGGGAGCGGTAAGTAGAATTACAGGGATTGTTTTATTGGTTATTTTTATCAGCTATATTATTTACCTGATCATAAATGCGGGAAAGGATAAAAAGGAAGAGGAGCCGAATGAAGCTGTTCCATTAGTAAAATGTTTTTTGCTGATCATTATAGGACTGGCTCTGATCATAGCCGGCGGGCAGGCTGTGGTTTATGGCGCAAAAGGCATTGCGAAAGCATTTGGAATGAGCGAGACCTTGATAGGATTAACGATCGTTGCGATTGGAACATCTTTGCCGGAATTAGTCACATCGGTTGTGGCAGCAGGTAAAGGGGAAACCGGTCTTGCGGTCGGAAATGTGATAGGTTCCAATATTTTTAATATTCTATTTATTTTAGGGGTTTCTTCTTCGATACATCCGATTGCAGTAAATGCAGCTTCTGTTTATGATATGGTTATTTTGATTGCAGTCAGTATATTCGTATTTATTTTCTCTTTTAAGGAGAGAAAGATAAATAGAATTGAAGGGATAGGCATGCTTTTATTATATATTGCAGATGTTGTATTTGCGGCAATGCGATAGATGTAGTAAGTTGTGCGGTAAAAATGAAAATATAAGCTGACCGGATTTGTGTCTTGAAATTTTAAATTTTCTACCGAAATAGTTTGTTTTATGCTATACTTAATCCGTTACTATAAGTAAAGCAGCATATGGCATATAGTAAAGAAGATAGAAAATTTACGGAGAAAAGAGTGAAAAATGTATAAATATATTCTTTTTGATTTAGACGGAACCTTAACAAATCCGGGGGTTGGCATTACGAATTCTGTTATGTATGCGCTTCGGAAGTTTAACATTGATGTAACGGACCGGACATCGTTATATAAATTTATCGGACCGCCGCTTCGGGAGTCTTTTGAAACATTTTACGGATTTTCTTCTGAGGAGAGTGAGCTTGCCGTGAAATATTACAGAGAGTATTATTCGGAGCGGGGACTGTATGAAAATGAAGTGTATGACGGAATAGAAAATCTGTTGATCGAGTTAAAGAAGCAGGGAAAAATCCTGATCGTAGCCACTTCCAAACCGGAGGCTTTTGCAGTCAGGATTTTAGAGTACTTCAAACTTCATGAGTATTTCGAATTTATTGCGGGAGCCACCATGGATAATACCCGGAATGAAAAGGCGGATATTATAAAATATGCTCTGCAAAGCTGTCACATAGTTGGAAAATCCTCGGTCGTCATGGTCGGGGACAGAAAGCATGATGTGCTGGGAGCAAAGGAAAATGGACTGGATTCTATAGGGGTTTTATTTGGCTATGGAAATTATGTTGAGTTAAAAAGTGCAGGAGCGACTTTTATCGCCAAAAAGCCGGGGGATGTTTTGGGGTATGTATAGACATTTTATCGTTGATAGGAATTCCAAAAGCCTGGGATTTTGATTTATCTGTCACATTGATTTTCAATATTGGATTTGTCAGAGGAAACAAAGCAGAAAAGAGGAGAGAAAAGCACCAAGCGGACGATTAAGGACAGCGTGTTTTCCGATTTTTTCGGTATGCCGGAATATTTACTGAAGCTATATCAGACATTACACCCGGAAGATAAAGGTGTTTTAGCAGAGGACTTGCAGGATGTGACGATTCAGAATGTTTTAGTTGACGATATATATAATGACTTAGGTTTTCGTGTCAGGGATCGGTTACTGATCCTGGTAGAAGCACAGTCTACTTGGAGCATGAACATAATCATCCGTGTACTGATCTATTTGGTAACAACTTATCAAAAAAATGTCAATGAGCATGGTTTAGATGTTTATAGCAGTCAAAAGATAACGATACCGAAACCGGAAATGTATGTACTATATACAGGTGATCGGGTAACAAGACCGGAGGAAGTCTTATTAAGCAAATTGAAAAAAGGGAGAAAGAGGTGATTACTATGCTGGAAACATTATATGATGAAGAACAGATTATGAAAAATCATGATGCGGCAATTCGTAGGGAAGAACAGGGTAGAGGAATTGATTCGGTAGTTGATATTTGTAAAAAGATGCATGGATCGATTGTTGACGCAGTTGAAACTGTAGTTTCTAAGTATGGATATACGGAAGCGGAAGCAGAAACTCTTGTGAAAAAGTATTGGTAATGTTTTTTAAAATAGCAGGGATATGCTGTGAACAGGATAAAAAATCTGTTCACAGTATTTTTTTTGACACATTTTTCTCTTTTCGATTGTTTTATATATGAGTGGGAGAACCGGTTCTGATATTTCCTATGGAAGTGAGGTGTATAAGGTGAAACAGGAGATGTTTCATGGATTTGTAGATCGATATGCAGATATGCTCTTTCGGATTGCAATCAATTACTGTAGGAATTTTGCTGATGCCGAGGACATGGTGCAGGAGGTTTTTCTGAAAATATTGCCCATGGATATTGACTGCTGGGAGGAGGAAGATGCGAAGCGATTTATGATACGGATTGTGATTAACTGCTGTAAAAACCATTTGAAATCTGCATGGAACAGAAAGGTTGCCATTCAGGATAAAGAGATCTTGTTCCAATATATGGACAGACAGGCAGACAGGAACGGAAGAAGACAATTCTTCGGAGTACCCGATTGGAAATGTAACAATTGATAAATTGATGATAAGGCAGGCAGTTCATAAATTGCCGGTGAAATATCGAAGTGTTGTTCATTTGTTCTACTATGAAGGATATTCTACGAAGGAAATTTCTGAAATCAGGCGGATCTTTCGGTTTCTAAAAACGATTTCACGATTACAATGAAAGATGTGCTGCTAGATGCAAATGGCTGCTTTTATGGAAGTTTTTGTGCAAAAGATGCAGAGGAGAGTCTGTGGCAGTCGGTCAGCAAAATATAGAGGTTTCGCCTTATTATAAGCAGCAGGAACAGTCTGAGAACTATACCTGGTCAGAGTCTGAGATTGAAAAATTGGAGTATTCCTTTACAAGATTTAATTTTGATCTAAAGAATTTTGAAAAAATGGTAGTAGGAGATGTTGAGTTAAAGAAAGAAGAAGGGATGGTAAAAACGGCAGAAAAAGAATAGAAATTTTGGTACTTTGTTTGTAAATGAGAAATCCAATAAAGTATTCTACCGGTATAACAGAAATTAAGTTCTTATATTATAATACACTGCTGGTGGGCTATCTATTTTTTAAATTGAGTATGCTTTTTTAGTATCATAAGCAAAAATCGCCTTTCATTTTGCAAAAACGGACAAAGTCCTTGATAAAACTTTTTGCAGGGAATAGACTAAATTTGATATTTATTGTTATTTACAATTTTTAAATTCAGGAAAGGGCGGTTGGGCATATGAACAGATTGAAAATGAGGGCGATTGTCATCTGTTTGAGTATTTTGCTTGGAATGCTCAGCCCGGTGCAGATTGCTTCAAATACCGGGCAGGATAGCGTTATTCAAGTTACGAAAACAGAAGCCAAAAAGAAAGCGAAGATGGTTTACATCACCAGAACAGGTGAATGTTATCATACGCATAAGTGTGGGAACGGAACATACTTTAAGACCACATTAAAACAGGCAAAAGCAATGGGTCTTCGAAAATGTAAGAAGTGTTATCGTTAGAGGAAAACTTGGGGTAAAAAGGCTGTGAACCGGATCATATATTGGTTCACAGCCTTTGTTCTGTTTAGATTTTTATGGAAAGCGCATTGTCTATCATCTGTACAAGATTCAAAGGGAATTTCAAACGGTCTCCGTAATGGCATAAGAGCTTTCATACATGCTTTGGAGCTGTTCTGTCGTATTATATTGCTCTCCGATGCAAAATTCCTTGGACCATGTCATATAATATGCCCATGGTGTATGAGACTGTTCCAATTTTCGGATATCCGGAAGATAGCCCACTTCCGCTAATGCAGCTACCTTGTTCTTGGTTGTGGCGTTTATTAATTCCAGATATTCTTCCCGGTAGTCCGTAGGAGCATACTCCTGCAGATAGATGTCTACAGATATGACATCAACATAGTCGTCACCCGGATATCCCGCAGACAGTCTGCAGTTCCACACCCACAAAAGATGATTTAAATGGCAGACATCCGTAAAATAATGGTACATCAGCTTATAGAGCTCCCTTGCTGTTTCTGGTCCCTTTGCACCCCACCAGAACCAATCTCCGTCAGATTCGTGGAACGGGCGCCAGAGGATCGGGATGTCTTTTTCCAAAAAGGGTGTCAAATACTCAGCAATTATTTTCATATCGTGAAAAAAGGATTCTCTTTCAGGAGTTCCCTCTATCAGAATTTTCGTAGCGTCAAAGTCCGTATTTTCTGCATAGAAGCTTTTATCATGGCCTCCAAGCGGAGAAAACCAATGAAAAGAAAAGGTTACAATACCGTCTGAGTGTTCTGCCCATTCCAGGGCAGTCTGTAAGGTGTCCCGGTTTTCGTATACCTCTGTCAGGCATTCCTCTGAGGCATTCTGATAATTGATATTCGGGGAATAGCTTAAAAGCTCGAAGCCTCTGAGCTTTGGCTTCTTTCCCGTTTTCGAAAATATATAATCAATATCTTCCATCGGGATGGTTTGTGTGTGCTGCCCTGTAATAATTGATTTTCCTGCGGTCTCTGACAAATAATTTAATAACTTTTTTGCATTTTCTGTAGCGTTTTTATTGATTGGTGTCTGCATAGTCTCCTCCTTTTTTCAGGCTGCATCACGCAGTCTGTAAATCATTTCGATACACATTCTGCCTGAACCCACCATACCTTTTTCCGGTTGATCGTACCATTTTCGCATTCGTTGTTCATGGCATGGGAAACCGGATCAATTCCGTTCCGGTATGCCCCTTCTGCCAGACCGTTGATGACCGGAAGCATTTCCTCAAGACATCCGGCATCGCCAAGTACATCACATGCCCTGTCGATCAGCCATGAGGTTTCAATGTCATGTCCGTATGATTCAAGGCGGATGATGGATTTGTAATTTTTGTCAAAGAAAACCTCACAGATTTTTTTATCCGGATTATATATTTTTGATTTAAAAATCTGCAGGATTTCCCGAATGGAGTTTCCGACACGGGAAAATCTGTCTGCCCGGTACAGCTCCGTATAGCATTCGAGCACATGGAGAAGTGTATTCATCGTGCGGTCTGCGATCACACCGTTTTCGGAAAGCTTCTCATTGGAAACAGGAGAAAAATCTCTGTCAAATGCCTCCAGATACCCTTCCTTGTCCCTGCATTTTTCTTCTATTGTACGATAAAGAGTATAGGCGAGATTTAAAGCCTCTTTCTTTCCGCTTGCCTGATAATACACCGAAAGGGCATAAATGGCAAATGCCTGATTATAGGTGTGCTTGATATCCTCGTGCGGAGAACCGTCCGCATTTACGGACCAGAATACTCCTCCATATCTGCTGTCAAAACAATGCTCTGCCAGAAAGCGGTATGCGTGATCTGCCATTATGAGCAGTTCTTCCCTTTTTAAAAGCTGGTACGAAGCGGAGTAGAACCATAGAATCCTGCTGTTTAAAATAGTACCTTTCACACTTTGCCTATCCGCTGTTCCATGCTCGTCTGCATATCCGTAAAACCCGCCGTTTTCTTCATCCTTCATTTTGTTCCAGAACGGAATCAGGTCATTGCATAAATGGTTGTAAAATAATGTTTCTTTCATAAAAATCTTCCCCCTTTTCACTGTTTTTGTCAAGGTCTTGTTTCTATGGTTATAGATATGCGGTGATCAAATTTGACATTCATTCCATTCATATTCCTGCTGCATATATATCAAAGCTGTTTGACTATTTTGTGAGAAGAACAGAGGAGGATGATTTTTGTCTGTTATTGAAGCATGAAAAAACGGATGGAGAGATGTTTAAGGAACGCATTGACCGGATTGTAGAAGAGTATCAGAAAAAGAATGAGTTCTATATGCTGAGTGTTCAGGCGCAGATACAAAATCTGCTTGTTTTCATGGCAAGAAATATTGAAAAAGATATCAGTGTATTTCAGAAGAAGCATGCCGACGCGGATTTTTCCTTTTTTCATATTTTGGAATATATTGACATGCATTCCGGTGAACCGCTTGAAATACAGGAGCTTGCCGAAATGTGTCATATGAGCTATTCGAATTTCGCCAGGCTTTTCCGGAAAAAATATGGACGTTCCTGCAAGGAGTATATTCATTATATCCGCCTGAATAAGGCACAGGATTTACTGCTCAACTCAGACTATGATCTGAATTATATTGCGATGGAAACCGGATTTTTTGATTGCAGTCACTTTATACGGACATATAAAAAATGGAAAGGAATCACGCCGAAGCAGGAACGGATGCGTATGGGACAGGATTTATCATAGTGGAATGTTTTACAGATGGAAAGAGTGGTGAACATTTCACCACTCTTTTTTGACATTTCACAACAAAAACCGTTATCGGAGACTTTGTCGTGGTATGATTCCTGCAGAGCGCGATAAGGTGCAGGCGTAACAAGCTGCAGTTACAGATATCACTGTGAATAGCAACCATAACAGCAGATTTTCAGGAAAGGAACGGTTCATGATAAGGATGAAAAAACGGATAGGAAAATATACGGCTTTAGCAGTTGTTTGGATCATGGCTTTTTGCTGTATGACCGGCTGTGGCATGACAGCAGCAGATACGGAAGTGACAGAAAATGAAAAGGAATCGAAAGTGAATTCCGGGACGTATGCTGTTCAGAAAACGGCTGCCAAGGATGATTTTTATGCTTATATCAATCAGGAGCGGTTAAGCTCTCTGGAACTTCATTATGGGGATTCCTACGGTGGACCGGCTGCAGATATCTCAGAGGAGACGGACAGTGAGGTCTATGAACTGATAAGCGGTCTGGCAAAATCAGGGAAAAGCTATGAAAAGGGTAGCAGTGCAGAGCTTGTTAGGGATGCATATATCCAGTATGTGAACGGTCAGGAGGATGCGGAGCAGGCGTGCGTGGCGGAGTTTGATCGCCTGTCAAAGAGGATCTGTGATGCCGGAGATACGGATTCTTTCATGGAGCTTATGCAGGAATTTGTGGAGGAGCAGGGAATCCTTCCGTACTTTGATGTGGCTGTCGGGAGAAATTATTATCATTCCGGAGAAAATGCAATTTACATTGAACAGAAGACGATGCTTTCCGATGTCTTTTCTCTGGAAAAGCTGTATGAAGGGGATGAACCCAGACAGCAGATGAAGCTGGCGGCATATGAGGTGCTGAAGGCCTGCGGGTTTTCTGCGGAGGAGGCAGAGGAAAGGGCAAAGAAATATGTGTATCTGGTGTTGGAGATTGCAAGAAATACCGATTACGGGATTACGCATGCAGTAAATCCTTATATTACCTTTCAATATAAAACTGAGCAGGAATTGCAGACATTATTCGGAGACCTGCCTTTGGAGAAAATTAAAAAGATTTATGGAATAGAGGAGAATCCTTATGGCGGGATTTATGTACAGGATGAGGGACAGCTTAAGAAACAAGCAGAATTTCTTTCGAAGGCTCATATAGAGGAACTAAAAACCTGGCTGCTCTGTGAATTTGCATTTAAAAACCATGAATATCTTGGAAAGAAGATGGAATTTTTGAAAAAATTTATTCCTGCAAAGTATGAATCAAGGGAAATGAGCGGCGCAAGCTATATCAATGATATTATGACTGAGTTTGTAGGGGAACTGTACGCCGAAAGATATTACACACCTGAGATGGACAGCCTGATCACAAAAATGCAGTCGGATATTACAGCCGGATATGATGAACTGATTGACGGGGCGGACTGGCTTTCGAAGGAGACGAGGACAGGGCTTAAGAAAAAGCTTCATCATATGGAGTTTATCAAAGGAGCAGGGAAGCCTCATAAAGCAGAAAAAAAAGATGCGGCACTGATCGGAGAAAATGCCTATGATACCTTGAAAAACATGCGGGCAAAGAATTACAGGGGAGATCTTGAACTGATTGGAAAGCCTCGTGATAAGGAGGCAAATATCATGCCTTCGCAGATCGTAAATTCGATGTACAGCACGGATAATATTTTTTGTATCACTGTTGCAATCATGCATGCACCGTATTTTGATGTCAATGCAGACTATGCGGCAAACATGGGTGGACTTGGTATGGTAATAGCCCATGAAATGGGACATGCCTTTGACTCGAACTGCATCGAATATAATGCGGAGGGAAATTATGATCCGGATTGGATAAGCAGGGCTGACAGGGAAAAGCTGGAGGAAAGAATGCAGAGCATGAAGGATTATTACAGCAGCTTTACGATCATGGATGTTTACCATGTGGACGGGGAACTGACCTGTGGTGAAAATTATGCGGATAAGGGCGGTATGGAATGTGTCATGAAGGTGATTACGGACCGGAAGGAACAGAAAAAGTTGTTTGAGAATTATGCGGTGATCTGGGGACTTATGAAAGAGGATTCGATCGCGATTGAGGAGCTTACGACAAACGAGCACAGTCCGGAAAGAATACGCGTTAATGCAGTGCTTTCCTCTACGGATGAATTTTATGAGGTATACGGGGTGAAGTCCGGGGACGGAATGTATGTGGAGCCGGAGAAGCGTGTTTTTCGGTGGAGATAAGAAGGGAGAAAAAATCATGCAGATTATGTTGAAGCATATTTTGAAAAATATTATTGCAAAGCCTTTTCGGACGCTCCTTTTGCTGTTCTGTATCGCGAGCTTTGTATTTACTGCAATGCTGTGTATTGATATGAGCGGCTCGCTAAAGTACATAGTAAAAAGTATGCTGTCCCAGACAACGGGAACCAGCGATATCATCATGGCAGATCCGATGGGACTGGATGAAAAGCTTCTGTCAGAAACAGATGGCATCACCTATGATCTTGTGGCTGAGAGAACCAGTGGATTTGTAACTGTTCCGGAGGGATTCGGAAGCTATTTTCATACAGATGCCTTTCAGGTGGTTATGATGGATTATGAGACTGCCGGGAAAATGAGGCTTGTCAGAGAGAAAATCAGTCTGGATAAGAATGAGGCAGCCGTTTCGGAAGATTTTGTGAAAAAATACGGTATCGGGAAGGGAGACAAGTTAAAGCTGTATAGCGATGAGGGGAAGGAAATCAACTATGAAGTAAAGACCGTTATTTCGAACTATGGAATCGTAAACGGAAAGGAAATGGTATTTTTAAGCAGGGAAGGTTTCTTAAAGCTTGACTATGACGGGGAGATTGATTATGGGACGGCTTATATCGATGTAACAGATGATGCGAAGACCTCTGAGACTGCGGACAGCTTAAGAAAGGTGGATATCGGGGCAGAGGTATCAGTGCTGTTAGATGGAGAAGAATTAAAGGCAATGTCGAAATTGTTTACCATGATTTTTCTTCTGATGTTTTCAATTTGTTTTCTTTTGGTGATTTTTGTTACATTATCTGTTTCAAAGAGAATTGTAAATGAGAGGATGTCTGTAGTCGGAACATTCCGGAGCCTAGGGCTTTCTAACCAGTTTACTACGGGCTTTCTCCTTGCGGAAAGCAGCGTATACGGCGTATTTGGCGGAGTGATAGGCTGCGTGCTTTATCATATTGTCCGCGGACTGCTCTATCAGAATATGATTCAGGTAGATTCTGCATCGGCAGAGCTTCAAATAGATTTCGGCTCCGTAAGCATTCTTACTTATCTTCTGGTCATCCTTGGGGCGGTCATGGTGGAATGTGGCTGTTCATTAAAGGAAGTTGTGAATGCGGCAAGAGTCTCTATCAGAGATATTATATTTGACAATAAGGATACAAAATATCGTGGGAACCGTAAAGCATATATCGTCGGGGGCATTTTGATCCTTACTGCTGTTATCCTGCTTTTGTGTACGAAGGGAATGATACCGATGATTCTTGCGTTTGCGGCTTTTATTGTTGCATTGTCCCTGTTATTTCCGCTCGTTTTAAAATACAGTTCAAAGCTTCTTTCAGGAATCTTCGAAAGATGCGAAGCACCGGTCATGAGACTGGCAGCGATGGAAATCTATGCCAGAAAAAGTACTGTGGGAAGCAGCGTGCTCTGCGTGACCACCGCAGCGCTGGTGATCATGCTGTTTATCTTTGCCGGTTCCCTTTCGGCAGTATATGATATCAATACCTATAATTGTGACCTGCATGTGACCACAAACGGGGACAGGAAATCAGCAGTTTTTGAATATATCGAAAATCTTGACGAAGTTTCAGATACGGAGTATTTATATATTTTGAACCGGAGTGTCACATTGAACGATGTAGAAAAGGATATCAATGTAATCGGAATGCCGGACGAAGGCTTTTCGATGTTTACCGGTGTGAAAAATCTGCCCGGACATTTGGAAAAGGATGAATTTTATATGGATAAGAATCTGGCGGAAAAGGCCGGTGCCGGGATTGGAGATACGGTCCGGATCACCTTTGATGCGGACAGCTTTCTGCCGACGACAAAGGAATTAAAACTGTCCGGATATGTGGACAGCTATGAGGTGGATACGACCTCTGCATCGATTCTTATTTCCAAAGATATGTATGTAGATATTTTTCATGATTATCCGGGAGAGATTCTTGTCAGAACCGGTGATGCGGAGAGGACAAAAAGTGAAATTGAAAAATACTCGGGAACATATATTTCAGGCGTGGAGACAGTGAGTGCCTATAATGCCGGCTGGCAGGGAAAGAAAAAGAACATGGAGCATATCATCCTTGGCATTATTGCTCTCGGTGTCATGCTTACGGTTACGGGCATGGTCAGCAATCAGCTGATCGGCTTTGACGGAAGAAGAAGGGAATGTGCGGTGCTTCTGTCAACGGCAATGGACAGAGGAAAGCTGAAGGTGATGTTTGTCGTAGAGAGTATGTTTGCAACCGGAACCGCTCTGATATGTGCCCTGCCGGTTTCCCTGATCTGTTTTATTCCGTTTGGAAGAATCATGGCTATGCTTGGGGGAGGCATGAGGATTTCCTATCGGATCGGGTTGTATGCAGTATTTCTTGTAATATTGTGGAGCATTTTTACATTGGTTGCACTGTTTCCGGTAGCGAAGCTTAGGAAAATGAATATAGCGGCACAGTTGAAATATGAATAAGGATAGATAATTGCAAAACTCAAATTTTCTCTTTGTCTGTTGTATATATTGCATGAAATGCAACACAGACACGTTCGCAATAGCTCGCTTTCAGCGAGCTACAAAAAGAAAAACATAGCGGTACATAACATGCTAAAAGACAGCATGTAAGTACCGATGTTTTTCTAACAGTCTGTTTTTGCATTTCATGCAATATATACAACACAATATAGAAATTTTAGCGTTTTGCAATTATCGATTAATACAATATAGGAGGTTAGGAAATGGGACATATGATTGAAGTGAAGAATATCAGTAAGACTTTTGGAAAGGGGCAGGGGGCGAATAAGGTGTTAAACGATGCCGGCTTTGTTGTGGAGAAGGGGGAATTTGTTTCCCTGATGGGAGCTTCCGGCAGCGGAAAATCTACAATGCTGTATCTGATCGGGGGACTTGACAGAGATTTTGAAGGGGAAATCTATATCGACGGCGAGGAAATCTCGGAGATGAAGGAAAGACAGCTCTCCAAACTGCGGCTGGACAAGATCGGATTTATTTTTCAATTTTATAATCTGGTGCAGAATCTGAATGTGGAGGACAACATTCTTCTTCCTCTTACAGTCAAGGGGAAAAAGAAGGGAGAGCTTCAGGAGGAGCTTGACGAGATTCTGAAAATTACAGGGCTTACGGAAAAAAGAAAGGCAATGCCTGCAGAGCTTTCCGGAGGGCAGCAGCAGAGAGTGGCGGTCGCCAGAGCCGTGCTTGGAAACCCGGAGCTGCTTTTGGCAGATGAAGCGACAGGTAACCTCGATTCCGTATCGGGAAAGGAAATCATGGGACTTTTTAAGCGGCTGAACGAAGAAAAGGGAATCACGATCCTTCAGGTGACGCACTCTGCGGACTGCGCGGCATACGGGACGAGGACTATAAATATTGAAAATGGAAGTATAGTTTGAAATCGTAGAGGTGGGGTGATTTGATAAGGCTCGCAAGACCTGAAATACGGGTGCTGCGGGCTTTTTTGGCGTTGGTACTAAAATCGATTTGCTGTTTGTGTGAGAGAAAATCAATTTTGAGTTATGGCTTGATGAATTTAGCCATGTATCATATAATATAGTATGGTACGAGTATTGCTGTTATAACCTTGATAACAGGGAGGATAAAATGAAGTTTGTTCCAAAAGTAAGACCATCGGAGGGTAGAGTATGATGCCACATAACGATTTAACATTTTTTACAAATGAGCCAGAAAGAGATTTATATAGTAGATTTAGTACGATATTGAAAAGCAATACGCAGTTCTTTGATATCCTTGTCGGATATTTCAGAACAAGTGGATTTTTTAAGATGTATGAAGCCATGGAGGGCGTTGAGAAGATCCGCATATTGGTGGGATTAAATGTTGACAGATATACAGTAAAGATTATCGACCGGGCAAATTCTGAGGTCAGTTATGTGTCTCCAACTATGAAGCAGGCAAAAGAAGAATTTGGAACATCTATTGAAAAGGAGTTTGAAAAGACTGATCCTACCTCAAAAATCGAACAGGGAGTACATGCTTTTATTGAATGGCTAAAAAGTGGGAAACTTGAATTGCGTATGTATATGGAAGCGCCGATTCATGCTAAGGTTTATATTATGCGTAAGGACATGGAAAAGACTCCGGATACATATGGGAGTGTTATCACAGGATCCAGTAATTTTTCTGAGGCAGGATTGCAGAATAATTTGGAATTTAATGTAGAATTAAAGGATAGCCGGGATGTACAGTTTGCCATAGAAAAATTTGAAGAATTATGGGAGAAAGGTGTATCGGTTACTGAGGATTATATTGAGGCAGTAGAGAAGAAGACATGGTTGCGAAATGATATTACTCCATATGAAATATATTTGAAAACACTATATGAATTTTTTAAGGAAGAAATCAATTCCGATAAAGATTTATTAGCTGACAATTTATTGCCAGATGGCTATATGAGATTACAATATCAGATTGATGCGGTTGTGCAAGCGAAGAAAATATTAGAAAGTTACAATGGTGTTTTTATATCTGATGTAGTTGGTCTTGGAAAAACATACATATGTGCAATGTTGGCGAGGACTCTGAAGAAAGGGAAAAAATTAGTGATTTGTCCTCCAGTTCTGGTTGATTATTGGAAAGATGTATTACTAGAATTTGATGTAGCGGCAGTTGTGGAATCTTTAGGTAAATTAGATTCAATCTTGGAAAAGGGAGTTGACAAGTTTTCGTATGTATTCATTGATGAGGCACACAGGTTTCGTAATCAGGGAACAGAAAGTTTCAGCAGTTTGCATAAGATATGCTATGGAAAAAAAGTGGTTTTAATATCTGCTACACCAATTAACAACTATTCCAGCGATATCGAAAACCAGATATATCTGTTCCAACCAAAACACAATAGCAATATTATAGGGTTAAGAAATTTGGAATTGTTTTTTAGGGAGTTACACTCAAAGGAAAAGAAACATAAAAAAGGAACAAAAGCTTATTTGGAACAGGTTCGTGCTAATTCTGAAGAAATCAGGGATAAGATTTTGCGTCATATCATGGTTCGCAGGACCAGAAGTGAAATCATGGAGTATTATGCTTCGGATCTTGAAAAGCAGGGGTTAAAATTTCCGAAACTTGGTACACCGGAGCCAATTGTATATGTATTTGATGAAGATACCAATAATGTTTTCAACGAAACAGTAGATATTATCAGGAACTTTAAATATGCAAGATATAAACCACTTGTATACTTGAAAGATACGAAAAAATATGCATCTTTATTGACTTCTCAGCATAACATGGGTGGATTTATGAAATCTATTTTGGTAAAGCGGTTAGAAAGCAGTTTTTATGCTTTTAAAAATACATTAGGACGGTTTTTATCGTCTTATGAGAAATTTCTTGCCATGTATGAAAAAGGGGAAGTATATATTAGTAAAAAGGTAGATGTATACGATATGCTGGATAGTGGCGATGACGAAAAACTTTTAGAATTGGTTGAGGCAGAAACAGTTATGCATTTTAAGTCAGTGGATTTTAATGATAAATTTATCAAGGATTTAAAGTGGGATTTGGCAAAACTTCAATATCTCAGCAAGATATGGGGAGGTATAGATACTGATCCTAAATTAGTGCAATTCAAGAAAGAATTAGAGACAAATGAGCATTTGATCGGTAATAAGAAAATTATTTTTACAGAATCAAAAGAAACTGCAGAGTATCTTGCAAAAAAGCTAGAGGAATTATATGGAAGCAGAGTAACTGCATATACCGGTTCTAGCAGTCAAGTACTAAAAAGTATGATAGAGGATAGCTTTAATCCGAAATTTATTGAAAAGGAGAACGATAGATTTGATGTGCTGATTACAACGGATGTACTGGCAGAGGGTATCAATCTGCATAGAGCAAATGCATTGATAAATTATGACCTGCCATGGAATCCGACCAGAATCATGCAGAGGGTAGGGCGTATTAACAGGGTAGGTTCCGCCTATGATGAAATTTTTGTGTTTAATTTTTTCCCGACATCTGTAACGAGCAGGCATCTTCCGCTGAAGGATAGGATTGTTGAAAAATTACAAGCATTTCATGATACTCTGGGAGAAGATTTTAAATATCTTTCCGATGAAGAAGAAGTTAGCTCTCAGAAGTTGTTTCAAGATTTAAATAAAGATTTGAGTGAAGATGAGGAAGGTTCCAATCCAGAGCTGGCTTATTTGGCAATTATCCGGCAGATTAGAGATAATGATCCTACATTATTTGAGAAAATCAAGCGGTTGCCCAAAAAAGCTAAGACAGGAAAAATATCTGATAAAATATCAGATGAAGCAACCATTTCATTTATACGAAAAGGATATCTGAAAACTTTTTTTCTGGCAGATAAAGAGAAAACAGAGCAAATATCATTTTTAGATGCGGTTTCCTATTTTAGATGTGAACCTGATGAAAAACGTATCAATGTTGGTAAGAATTATTTTGAACATTACGAGGCAAATAATGATGCATTTGACAAGTCACTCTCAGAAGAAGAAGTGATCACTACTGATCGTAAGGTTGCTAGTGCAAATGATCAAAAGATATTAAGGTATTTAAGGGCATTGCTTGTATCTGTGAAAACTTTTACAGAGGAACAGGAAGAAAACATAAAGAAAATGATTGAGGCATGGGAAAATGGAGATATTCCGGCAGCAGATACGAAAAATATTTTGAAAAGTATTAAAAATATTGAGGATGGTGTAGAGGCATACTATAAGATCGTATCACAGGTTGACGAAAAATATTTTATGGGGAGAAAGCAATCAGTGTTGAATCAAGACGGAGAAAAGCAGGTTATTTTGTCATGTTACATGAAAGGGGATAAATAGAGTGAACAAGAAACTGGAGGATTTTGAAAAAGTTTTAAGTAATAAATATGATAACGATTCTTTTGTCGGTTTTGTTAAAGAGTTCTTTAATGATGTAAAACTGGTAGCACCAACATTCTTTAATACAAATGTAGGTAGTAACTTTTTTTATTATGTTCAGGGTTATTATCATATAGGAAATTATGTAGGAAATGATGGAAATAAAATTGCCATATTTTCTGTTGCACTCAGAAAAGGAGATAGTGTGGAACATGCTAGAACCATGCAAAGAAATTTCGTGAAGCCTTTGCTTGAAAGCAGCATGTGTGCAGGGGCTTTAGTGGCATTTTATACGCCAGAGGAACCGGATAAGTGGCGTTTGTCCCTGATTCGTCTCGATTATGAGTTCTCTAAGGGAAAAATTACGGAAAAATTGACACCTGCAAAAAGATATTCCTATTTGGTAGGAGATAAAGAACCATGTAGCACAGCGAAACAAAGATTGTTTCCGATTTTCAATGATGATAGAAATAATCCAGGAATTGATGAGCTGGAAGAGGCATTCAGCGTGGAAAAAGTTACAAATGAGTTCTTTCAGCAGTATTGTGAAAAATATCATCAGGTACGGGAATTTCTAGAAGGCAATGATGACTTTGTTCAGGAGGCAAAAATTAGAAATTTTACCAGTGAGCAGTTTGCTAAAAAGTTGTTGGGGCAGATTGTATTCTTATATTTTATTCAGAAAAAAGGCTGGTTGGGTGTAGATGCGATTCCGGTTACTATGACAGAGAAGGAATATAAGAATGCTTTTTATGCAAGAGGGCAAAAATCAAGAAATATTGTATCATCTGTCTATGTGCCGCAGGGAGACGGCACCTATCGGATTGTGATTGAACAATTACAGCAATTATCAGATGAGGATGAGGAATTTTTAGCAGGAATAGTTAAGGGTAAGCCATGGGGAACCGGACCTAAAGATTTTATGAGGCAAATATTTGAGGGATGTAAGAAAGCTGGAAAGAATTTTTTTGATGACTATCTGGAACCATTATTTTATACTGGTTTAAACAAAAATCGTGGTGAAAATGGATTTTATCCGGCATTCCATCGAAGGATTCCTTTCTTGAATGGTGGTCTGTTTGAGCAATTAGATGGCTATGAGTGGGAGAATAATGATTTTGATATTCCGAATCATATTTTTTCAAACTCAGATGAAAAAGGAAGGGATGCGGATGGCATCTTGGATATTTTTGACCGATATAACTTTACCATGAATGAGGATGAGCCAATGGAACGCGAGGTGGCGATAGATCCGGAAATGCTTGGTAAAGTGTTTGAAAATCTGTTGGATGTAAGGGACAGGAAATCAAAGGGAGCTTTTTATACTCCCCGTGAGATTGTGCATTATATGTGCCAGGAAACCTTGATTAATTACCTTGTAAACAAGACGAATATATCGGAATCTGCAATCCGGGATTTGATTTTGTCCGGTGAGTATATGCGAGATGAAGATACTATAAAAACACTAAAAGTCACCGATGGAAACGGAAAGACACATTATGAATTTGATAAGAATAAAGACTTATTTATTTCAGAGGAAATTCTTGACTTTAAGAATCATGTAAATCGATTGGAGGAGATAGATAATCTTTTGGCGAATGTAAAGGTTGCAGATCTGGCGGTTGGTTCTGGTGCCTTTCCTTTGGGGATGTTAAATGAGATAGTCAAAGCCAGGCAGGTATTGACGGAGTATTTGTCCTTGGAAATGAATAGTTTTCAAAAGAAAACTTTTTATGCCTATGGAAGAAAGCCATATGATTTGAAGATAAATACGATTAGAAACTGTATTTTTGCATGCGATATTGAACCAAGTGCAGTAGATATTACCAAACTAAGGCTCTGGCTATCTATCGTTATAGATGATGAGATATCTGAAAGTTCTGGAAATGGTGAGTTCGATGAGCATACAAAACCGAGAAAGCTTCCGAATTTGGACTGCAATATCATTTGTGGTAACAGTTTGATAGATGAATTTAAGGGGAATAAACTGATAACTGAAAGCACACTTCTGCATAATGTGTCTGAGGATAGTCAGAATACCATGTTTCAGCAGGGGGTAGATGCTATGCTTTCTCGTTTGATAGAATTGCAGGACGAGCTTTTCTTTAAAAGCAATCATGATGAAAAAGAAGAAATTAAGTCAGAAATCCAGAAGATTTATGATGATATTATTCTGGAGCAGATACAAGGAGATCCGGAGTTGGAAAGTGCTTATCGTGAAACTTTAAATGAATCTTCTAAACCTTTTGTTTTATGGCAGTTGTATTTTCCTAAAGTGTTTCGGGAGAATGGTGGATTTGATGCCGTTATTGGAAATCCACCATATGGACTATTGAATAAAAAACAGAATCAAAATACAAGCATCATGGCAAATGAGTATGAGTTGAAATTTTATAAAACAAATCCGATGTTTCAACCGGCTAAAGGTGGAATGATAAATATTTTCCGTTTATTTATTTGTAAGTCGTTTGATTTATTAAGGAAAGAGGGGCACTTGTCACTGATTTTTCCAATGGCATTCATGTGTGATTTAAGTGCAAGTAAGTTGAGAAGATTTGTTCTTGAGGAAAATACAATAGATTACCTAGAGGCTTTTCCAGAACGTGACAATGAGAATAAGAGAGTATTTAGGTCGGCTAAGATGTCAGTTTGTATTTTAGGGGCTTCAAGGAAAAAATCAGATGATAATCAGAAATTTCCAGTTCGAATAAGCAGTGATAGGTTCGTTGATCTGAAGAGTCCTAAGACAATGATGTCAAGATGTGACATTGAAACGATAGATGCAAATTCTCTGACAATACCGTTGATGTCCCCGACAGAGTATAGTATCTTGCTTAAGGTATGTGAGAATAGTCAAAGAATGGCAGAGTTTTCTAAATGCTATACTGGAGAAATTGACTTATCACTAAATAAGAAATATGTTCATTTAGAAGATATATATGCAAAAATGCTTCGAGGAGCACAAGTGCAGAAATTTTATATAACAGATGAAATTAGTCAGGGAGATATCTTATACCTTGATGATATACTATACCTAAAAGAGAATGATACACCAAGAAGTAAACACCATAAAGAAAAGCGAATCGTCATGCAGGGAATAACCGGAGTAAACGAAAAGTACCGTTTAAAGATGGCTTTGGCAGAGGAAGGGATATTTTGTGCCAATTCTGTCAATTATCTGTTGTGTGGCGAGAAAACAGAATATTTCTTAGGCTTGTTGAATTCACATCTGCTAAATTGGTTTTTTGCAAAATTGAGTACAAACAGTAATGTAAATGGATATGAGGTTGATAATATTCCGATAAAAGTTGCGGATAGTGGAACTATTTCATCGGTTGAAAATCAAGTAGCATTACTGTTAGATAATCCCAATGATGCGAATGCATTGGAAGAGTTAAATAGATTAGTATATCAGATTTATGATTTGACAGAAGAGGAACAAGAAGTAGTGGAACAGAGATATTATTAGGAGGAAACGAAATGGCAGAGATAAAATATGAAATCATTGAGGAGTTAGGAGTGCTTTCAGAAAGTGCAAAAGGGTGGAGAAAGGAACTAAATCTTATTTCTTGGAATGGTGCTGCTCCAAAGTATGATCTAAGGGAGTGGGCACCTAATAGAGAAAAGATGGGGAAGGGTGTGACACTGACGGAGGATGAGGTGAAGGAGTTGTGTAAAATAATTGAAAATATTAAAAAATGCGAATAAGATTAGTTTGATAGAAAATCAAAACTATTTAAACAGAAAAGGAGATTGAAAGATGAATGAAGAAAATATGTTAGATATAGAAGAAATAATTGAAAATGAAGAGAATGATTTACAAATTGATAGAGAAAAATTTGATCAAGCAGTTATTTGGGGAACGGATTGGACAACAGAAACTATAGCTAGGCAATTAGAAAAGGGCAATATTGATTTAAATCCGACATTTCAAAGGAGAGATGCATGGACTAATCAAGAAAAAAGTAAATTAATTGAATCTTTGATATTGGGTTTGCCTGTTCCACCTATAATCTTAGCAGAAAATAAAAAGAAAAAAAATTCATATATTGTTATTGATGGTAAGCAACGCTTATTAAGTATTCGACGGTTTTTTTCTAAAAAAGATGGTTCTGATAATGCATTTAATGTACTTAAGTTAAGTGGACTAGAGATTTTAAAAGAATTAAATGGTAAAAGTATTTCTGATTTAGAAAGTGAAATGAGTGAATATATTTCAAGCTTAGAAAATCAATCAATTAGGACTATTGTTATAAAAAACTGGCCTGATGAGGCTTTTTTGTATACTGTTTTTTTACGATTAAATACTGGAAGTAAAAAATTATCCTCTCAGGAATTGCGTCAAGCTTTGAAACCAGGACCGTTTTTAGACTACTTGGATGATGCTACGGCTGAAAGCAAGGCTATGATGAAAATGCTAAATAATAAAAGAGCTGATTCAAGGATGAAAGATATAGAATTGGCATTACGGTATTATGCTTTTAAGTTTAATATAGAATTTTATAAAGGAAATTTAAAAAATTTTTTGGATAATACCTGTGAAAAGTTAAATAAATCCTGGAACGAAAGTAAAGATGTTTATCAACAAGAATTTGTAAATTTAGAAAAAGCAATTGATTTTTCTTATGAAATAATGGGAACGGGATCACCATTTAGTCGTTATACAAAGAAAAAATCTAATAATCGTTTTAATAGAAGTATTTTTGAATTGTTTTCGTTTTACTTTAGTGATAAAGAAATAAGAAAATTGGTTTTACAAAATAAGGATATATTTGTAAGAAAGTTTATTGCATTAAATGATGATATAGAGTTTGTGTCAGCAATTAGTGATACTGCAAAGGAAATTAAAAGAGTATGTATTAGGTTTACAAAGTTTTCTGATTTGTTACACGATATTTGTGGGAATGATAGAGTTAATATCCGAACTCTTATTTCTGATAGCGATGGAATCAAAATCAAATATCATTAATGAGGCGAGGATGTTTTTATGAGTCAAAGGAAAAAAACAAGGGAATACAAGTATTTGGAAAGAAGAATTAGAGAATTAGAGAGGCATTTTGATTTTAACCAATCAATTAATGGAATAACAAAATTACAGTCAGATAGACTTAGGGGATTAAGGTTATTATGTCATGCGGAATTTGAAGATTATTTTGAGAGCATAGCGCTAAAATTGTTAGAACGGGGTGTAAAAAAATGGGAGAGACAACATATTGCAAACTACAATTTGGCTTCATTGCTTATGGAGCATAATCGTATAGAAAAAAATGAACCTATTGAAACAAAGCTATATAAAATAGTGGCTGATTATAGGAATGATGTAAAAAATAATCATGGAATAAAAGTGGACAATATTAAAAAATTATTTCAGCCATTAGGTTATAGAACAGATAATTTTGATGCACCTTTTTTATCAACATTGGATTCCTATGGTGAAAAGAGGGGCGAAATTGCACATATGTCAATTAAGCGCACTCAACAATTACTTGATAAAAATGATGAGTACAATAAAATTGAGGAAATATTGCTAGGAATTATAGATTTTGAACATATAATAAAGTCAGTGCAATAATAAGTGAGGTTGGCATTTGTACTATGGCTGAACAAAAGATGATTTGAATTATGTTTGACGATAGTAGGAAGAAGGCAATTATCTGTTATTGAGCAGAATGCCTGATTATGCGCAATTAAAATATTTTAGATTGTCGGTATAAATTAGAATAAAACAACGAAGGGGGTTAATAATGAATGAAAAAATAGATGAATCCAAAGCGAATCTTATTAAAATAGAGCAATTGTTAGATATCCAAGCGAATCCTATAGTAAGTTCCTTTTTTCAAGGTATTCCTGTGATTGGAAACTTAATTGATTCAACAATGGAAAGCGTTTTTCAAACATTTCAGAAGAAAAAAATGCAGGAATTAACGGATACCATATTATCTGATGATCATGAGATAACATCTGACATGGTAAATGATATAGAATTTATTATGAATTTTGCAAAAACGACAGACGCTGTTTTGCGTCTTACAACTAATGACAAGGTAAAATATTTTGGAAATTTAATTAGAAATGGATATTTATCTGGTAATCATATAGAAAACGATGTATTTGAAGAATATTTGGAAGTCTTAAATACAATGACATATCGGGAGATTCAATATTTAACCGATTATAATTTATATTGTATTACAAAAAGGCAAGAAAGTAATGAGATATTTTATTCTGACAATTTTTTTGAAGAATTTTCATTAGAATATAGCAAAAAAATTGGGATATCAGAGAACGAATTATATAGTGTATTTACAAGATTAAAGAGAACAGGATTTGTATCTGAGGAGTATGAAACAGCAGAAGGCAATATAAGTGAACATTATGGAGAGGAGTATGGAAACGATATAGAATCATTAGAGGTTGAGCCAAAGGGATTTTATATTAATGAAGATTTTAATATATTTTACGACATAGTTTTAAAGGGGAAAAAATGATGTAATATTTTTGAACAAAAAGTTAGTGAAATTTGAGGTGAACGAATATGAAACAAACCGACATTGAACGCATGGCGTATGACATTCTCGACCGACAGGCAGTTGAGAGTGATCAAATAGAATATAAGAAGTCTGCTGAGATAAAAGACAGTATTCTAAAAACTGTCTGTGCTTTTGCCAATAATTACATGAACCGGGAGATTGGTCTGATCTTTGTGGGTGTTGAGGAAGTGAATATTCAGGAAACAGGAGAAAAGGCAATACCTTTGCGTCCGATTTCCGGTATTAAAGATTCTTTAATTGAAAAAACTGAAAACGAGTTAAAGTCTCTTTTGGCAAATGTTCATCCCAAAATCACATATCAATTGCTGCAGGGAAATATAGATGATAGAAATTTTATTGTTATTGCAGTAGAGCCGGGAGCAGATGGACCATATGAGACCAGTAAGAAAGCAGAGAAAGACAAAAAGATTCGACTGAAAGCAGGAAGGTATATCCGGGTAAAAAGGGATACCAGATTTCCGAACAAAAGAGAAGAGTTTGAGTTGCTGAAGAAGTTTGCTGATTTTCATTTTTCTTCGGAACTGAATGAAACTGCAACATTAGATGATCTGAATTATGAATATATGAAAGAGTATCTGATTGCGACAAATGCAAAGCCAGATATTAGAGCTATGTCAAAACTGGAAATGGCTCAGGCTATGAATCTGATCAGCGAAAGTGAGTATGGTGGTTATCGGGCAAAGAATTTTGCTGTATTGATGTTTGCAGACAAACCGCAGAATTATATTCCGTATGCGAGAGTGGAAGTAATACGGGAGGCTGTCGGAACGGATAAGATGGTATCACAGGTGTTTGATGGTCCTGTCTGGATTCAGGCAAAACGGGTGATTGATTATTTTGAAGAGATAATCATGTCGGCTTATACTGTTCGAGAAGAGGGACTGATTGGACACCGGATGGTATATAACTGGCCGAGGGATATGTTTGCAGAGCTGGCAACGAACTGTATTCTGCATAAGGAATATGATAAAAGGCAGTATATAGGGATTTATGTGTACGCAGACCATATTTCTTTCATTAACCATAAC
>CADBMH010000375.1 GCA_902795705.1 uncultured Lachnospiraceae bacterium
AAAAAAACATCATACGCTGCTCCATAGGTGCTCATAAAACTTACTTTATCTCCCTCAAAGATAGTTTCCGTCATATCTGTTCCCGGGAAAATCAGTCTTATGGCAAGGAACAAAACTGTGGCACATAAATAAATCAATGCTATTTTCTTTCCCTTTATCGCAACAAAATCCTTATACAAAAGTCCTGCCATCAGATGGTACCTCCTTTCCGTTCTGTCACAAACACACTCAGGATATAAGACAAAATAAGACACAAAAGACTTATCACAAATATAGTAACCGACATATGTTGAATTTTTTCGGCAGTCTGAAAAAAAATCAGTAAAATATCTCCATTTAAAAACAACATTTTATAAAACGTCTTATATTTTATCAGTATTCCCGTGAGTACCATAATGATAACCGGAAGTGTTCCCACAAGCCCTGTTTTTTCACCGCCTATGATATAAGCAAGAACGATTAAAATGGACAGATAGATGAGAATCACTCCTGTAAAACAGATAAGATATCTCATATACTCATCAAAATTGATAATTGTGGTGAGTAATGACAGCACCAGTGAGAGAATCAGTGAGATACAAAGACCTGTCAATGTAAAACTAATTCCGGATATATATCTTGCTGCAACCCGTTTTCTCACGGAAATAGGAAATGCCGACATAAGTTTTTCAAAGGACGCATTGTAATCATCCAAAAAAATCTCTGTTACATTTCCTGTAAAAGCAATCGGTATAAAAAGACAAAACAACATCACCAATTTTGTCAATCCGATAGTTATTTTCTCACTCACAGCGTTTTCATCTGTCTGTATTTTTTCAAGAAATCTGCCAACATTTCCAAATTTTACACTTAAAACAAACATAATCGAAATGACAAATACAGAGACGACAACAAAGATAAAAAATCTCATCTGTTTCCGAAGGGAGAACATGTCTTTTATCATTAATCCTTTCATCATAACCTCCCATTTTTCTTTACATAATAAATCATAATGTCTTCAAGAGAAGGTGCTTCCACCAGCAAATCAGGACATTTTTTGTGAATTTTGCTTCTGTCTGTTACCAATACCTCCGCACCAAAAGAAGAAATCTCACGATAGACAATATACTCCGAATCTATCGTTTTGACTTCATCCTTCTTACACTTCACAATCCCATGACTTTGAAGAATTTCATCCTTATATCCTGACAACAGGATTTTTCCGCCATTAATAAAAACAACCATATCTGCAATTTTCTCCAAATCAGAGGTGATATGCGAAGACAACAAAATGGTGTGGTCTTCTTCAACCACATACTCCCTGAAAATCTGCAGCATCTCACTTCGCACTATCGGATCTAGTCCCGATGTCGGCTCATCCATGATGAGAAGATTTGCGTGATGTGAAAGTGCCGTGGCAATCTGAAGCTTCATTCGCATACCTCTGGAAAAGGAACCACATTTCTTTTTAATTGGCAGTGAGAACCTTTTCATATAGTCGAAAAACAATTCTTCATCCCAATCTCTGTAAATATTTTTCATAATAATATTGATGTCTTTGCCGGTAAGAAAATCGTGAAATCCCATCTCATCAAACACAACACCGATATCCTGCTTTAAAATTTCACTTTTTCCATCAATACTTTCACCAAACAGAAAGACTTCCCCTTCATCTCTTTTAATGGAATCCAACATAATCTGTATCGTAGTCGTCTTTCCTGCTCCGTTTTGTCCGATAAAGCCACAGACACATCCCTGTGGTACAGAAAAGCTTACCTTATCAAGTCTGAAATCCCCATAATCTTTTACAATACCCTTTAACTCAATGACGTTCTTCTCTTCGTCCATTTCATCATTTCCTCCATATTCTGCTAAATATTGAATCATCTTATAGCGTTGCGTGTATTTTATATATCTGATTTATCCTCATAAAGAACCTGCAGCATTTCTGCCAGCTCTCCATATGATATTTTTCCCAGAATTGCATTATCAACGGCATTTTCAAGCAATTCCTGCACAGCAAAACGCATATTCTCCTTCATAAGTTCTTCATTTATATTCTTTACAAAAGTTCCCTTTCCGATAACACTTTCGATATAACCGTCTCTCTCCAAATCGCCATAGGCTCGCTTTGTAGTGATGACGCTCATCTTAAGTTCCTTAGCCAGTACCCTTATAGATGGAAGTACATCTCCCGGGCTAAGCTCTCCTGTCATAATCTGACTTTTTATCTGCTCCTCAATCTGCTCATAAAGTGGAACCCCTGAGCTATTACTGATAATGATATCCATGTCTTTTTCCTTTACATAAGATGCAATGTTAAAATGTTTATAGTGTATATAATCATTATATACTCTTGTATGAATGTATGTCAATATTTTTTTTCATAAGACCTCTTTTAACTACATCAGGCACCAAATGACAGATATTATCCTCTCGTATCTTTGTTTGAACAACCCTTTGACATAAAAAGTTCCGCAAACCGCTCTGGTAGAGGTTTGCGGAACTTTTGTTATCATTTATACTTTTCACTAATTCCAAGGTTGATATTCAACCATGGACGTCATTTCTTTTTGCCAAACTATCGCACCAAACCATTCATTTTCTATTTTTTCTCCCTCTTCTTTTGATAATGGTCTGTCATTAATTTTATCACTATCTTGATCTGTACCATACCAGTAAGTTTTATTCAGATTTTCTCCTATTTTTTCTGCTTGGATTATTAATTGGTCACCTGCTACTAATTCTGATTTATTTTTATCATAATGTAACAAGGTACAAATCTCCATCACCGTATTTTCACTTTCTCCATAAATATTTGTGTATAAAAATATTATTAAAATAAGGTTGTTTTATTCAATTTCGCTATTGATTTTGTTTAATATATTATCTTTTACATCCATCTTTTCTTGATACATAAAAAAATAGTCCGGTACTATTTCATACCTGACTATTTCATATCTGTCTGTTTCCTACAAACATCACCGATATTGAAAAATCAACAACACCGTCTCTTTGTTTCTATTTAATATATCTTAAGTATTACCCTTTCTCCAACACCATTTCATACAAATTATTTCCCTTTGAATCAATTACTACAATTGCCGGAAAATCTGCGACTTCCAATTTTCTGATTGCCTCTGTCCCCAAATCATCATAGGCAATCACTTCACTTTTTCTGATACATTTTGATAGAAGTGCACCTGCACCTCCCACCGCTGCGAAGTATACTGCTTTTTTTCTTATGATGGCACTTCTGACCTCCTCACTCCTCTTTCCTTTTCCAATCATTCCCTTAAGCCCTAAATCCAGCATCCTTGGTGTATATTTATCCATTCTGCTGGCTGTCGTAGGTCCTGCGGAACCGATTGGTCTGCCCTCCCTTGCAGGGGATGGTCCCATATAATAGATGACATTATTTTCTAACGTTATCGGAAGTTTTTCTCCTTTTTCAAGTGCCTCATACATTCTTTTATGAGCTGCATCTCGTGCTGTATAAATGGTTCCTGTAATATATACATAATCTCCCGCTTTCAGATTACTTATTTCA
>CADBMH010000376.1 GCA_902795705.1 uncultured Lachnospiraceae bacterium
AACCCTCAGATTTGACAGAAATCCAAATTGAAAAATCCATTATTTTCAAGGCTTAGAGCCTTTTTTAATCATTAGATGCACTACCGGTTGTTGATAGCAGCCTGTTCCGCTTTCTCTGCAAGGACAGGTATCTAATAATAAACTTCATATCAATATTTATACTGATAATACCTGTTTCTTTTCTACTTCTTCCACACGTTCTATAGGTATGTCAAGAATATCTGCAATATCCTCTGGTGTCCTTCCTTTACGCAATGCCTTTTCAATCCGTTCGTCTATCCGTTCTTCCAAAAACTCTTCCAAAATTTCTTCCATTACTCCACTCATAGCTTCTGAACCTCCTTCTAAATGCTTTAAATATTTCATTCTATTTGAAAATACCGGAAACTTCTCATTTTCTACCTCCGTCTGCATGAAACATTTCATCAATTCCGCTACGTCTGATCCATCATCAACCTTTGTATTCACGCAAATAGTATACAATCCGTTATCTATCATTTCACCCGTTTCCCTAAGAACATTATCTATATGATATATCGTCTTTCCTCGCCCAAGAAAATCGTTCTCCGATATATACACCATAATAACCGTTGGCACATTTTCAAATTTTTCTCCCGGTTCTGTTTCACTTGCAGTAATACAAGATGCATTATAACGAATACGTTTTATATGATTGTCATTATCTGACCGCTGGACTTCTATATTTGCTTTATCTCCATTACCGAGTACACATAATGCATCTACCCTCACAGAACGACCGACCAGATTTTTCACATCTCGCTGAACTGATACAGATTCCACCGCAAGTTTGTCATCCTGCAAAATCACCCTCAGTATTTCCTGACAAAATGCCGCATCATCAGCTAACACTTGAAAAAAAGCATCGTCAATCGGTCGAAGTCTCTGAATCCGTTCCATCATTTCATCGTTTCTTGCAGACATTTCAAATTCCTTTCTATATCATTGATAATCCTCTTTTTCCTTTCTCACTTCCTCTACGGTCAGACAAAATCTGTGCCATGTAGTCATACATCAATATTAGTATAACCTCATGCCCCGATTTATGCAAGATTTTTTATGACCGTTCCTTTGTCACCAATGCTTTCCTATGCCGTTTCCTGCTGTTTCATTTTTCATTGGTTTAATGGATTTTCTCTATTATGTGGGATTGGCATTTCTATTTCAGTTATCCTATGGGCTTTCCTAAAAAATAATCCCCGAATCCCCTATCATTTTGTGCATACCCACTCACTCTTATTTTCTATAAAAGCAATGAAAGAACTTATCGTTCTCATGGCATCAGATATAAAATACTACGAATAATTATCCTATTGCTCTAAGGACACTTCTACATCCTTAAAATTTCCTCTAATTGAAACAAAGCTTTTGATTTATAAACAGCCCAACAAAAAAAAATTATAAAGGCTCTTATCAAGGCAAATTTGAACGTTCTAATGGCATTTCTGAAGGTACTATAAAATGTCACTTTCAAAAAAGTATCCGTATCAAAATAGCACAAATCAAGAAGTCCTATCTCTGCAAAAAAAAAGAGCAGATACATTTTACTGCACCTGCCCCCTATCCTTTACTTTCACAAGCATGGACTTGTTTACGAAAGGATATAGACCTCTACCGGAATATCTGTCCATTGATTTTCTCTGATATAGCTTCCGAAATTATGCCGGAATTTATTTGCTTCATCATAAGTAATCACAAAATTATCGACCATAAAATAATCCCCCTCGCAAAAGGAATCTGCGTCAGGAGCATTGCCGCCAAAATTCAAGAACCACATTACCGTTCCACTTTCCATAGGCACAATTCTGGTCACAAACTTTTCCACAAGTTCTCCCTTCGCTATACCGTTGACAGAAAACTCCTTATATCCGTCTAACTCTTCCTTGATTTCCTCTAACTGCTTCGCAAGGATTTCCTCAGATGGCAGTTCTTCCTCTGGTTCCGGTTCTTCCATTTCCGAAAGCTGCATGATGATTTCTGCCAATCTGGAATCAAGGTCATCTTTTTTCACATGGTATTTTTCATCCGGAATCTCCCCATCCAGCCACTTGTCCATCAGATTATTCAGTCTTTTTTCCAATCTGTCCTTTTCGTTCTGGAGATGGACAATTTCTGATGTATCTCTCTACTTTTCCTCTGCAATCACATAATTCTCGGAAATGTCCTGATATAGATTATCAATCAAAATCTCCGGAGAATCGAAAAAGCGTTCCATGACTCTCAAAAACTGATAGTCTAACTTCCATTGCGGAATGGATGGCATATCACAGAATCCTTCTCCTGACAGACCATTGCTGACATGAAAAGAACGTTTCCTATGCGCTACCACATTGCGGCAATGATAACCGTAATACTTCTCTCCATTTTGATTCGTTCCCCATGGATTCCTTTTAAAAGTCCTGCCGCATTGGCAAATCATTTTTCTGGTAAAACGGTCTTCCGCTTCTTTTTTCCCTAGCCCCTTGCCTTTTGTCACACCTACCCTTCGTTTGCTCTTTCTGATTTTCTGAACCTTCTGCCAATCTTCTTCCGAAACAATGGGTTCCCAATCCCCCTCCTGATACTGGTAAGTGGATTCATCAAGGTTCTTTTTTCGTTCATGTGTCAATGGATCTACCGTCAGATAGACACCGTACCTTTTCTTTCCACAATAAGTAGCATTTGTCAGAATCCTGCTGACTGTTGTTGTATCCCATTTTACTTCCCCTAAAGTGTTTTCCATCTTGTTCTCAATGAGGAGTGAAACAATCCGCTTCATTCCATTTCCTTCCAGATATTTTTCATAAATGAACCGGACACACTCTGCCTGCTTCTCATTGATTACATAGGTATTACTGCGTTCACCATCCTTCTTCTTTACGAGGTCATATCCCAAAATATTCCCATTGCCATATAATACCACTGGTTCTCCTTTGGCATTAGGTTGTCTTGACATTGCCTGACCTGCCCTTGCCCTCTCAGATGTATGTAATGCTTCGGACTCTGCCATCTGTGCCAGAAGTACAAACTGTGCTTCCATGCCTTCTGTAAAAGTGAAAATATTCTGTTGGACAAAGTAAACTTCCACACCATATTTTTTTAACTTTCTAACATAATCAATACTGTCTAAAATATTGCGTGAAAATCGTGACACTTCTCTGACTATTATCAGGTCAAATGGTGGTTCTTCTCCCTTCTCATAGGCAGTCTTGGCTTCGTTTATCATGGCTTTAAACTGCAATCTCTTTTTTACATCCGTTCCTGACACAGCCGGTTCTTCAAACTCCCTGACAATTTTCCAGTTCGGACGATATTTCAAGAGACTGTGCATCCATTCGACCTGATTATCAAAGGCGGAAAGCTGTGCAACATGGTTACTGCTGACTCTTGTATATGTTGCAACCTTTATCTCATCCATCCTGTCCCTACAACTCGTTGGCTTCCACGCCATTCCTAAAACCTTCCCACAATAATCATTCATCATAAGCGACCTCCTTTTTTACTGTCTGATATTTTTTGGAAATCCGCTTAAAATTTACCTTGTCCAATTTCTTTTTTTCTACCAATAGCTCTAATAGTTTTAAGGCTATCTCTTTATTTATATTCTGATTCTGCACCATCTGTTTACCTCCATAGAACAAGGCAATCTGCAAGCTGATTATCCGAAAAGATAATATGTATATGAATACTTTCCAACTACGTTTTTTCACTTGCAGACTACCCACCAATAGATTCTGTATAGGTAAACTTTCCATGCAATACTGTATGGAAAAAGAATTTTCCACGTTGCTCCGATCATTGTTCCGGGCGGTGTTACATTGGAGCCGCCGCCACTATTCCCTACATGTTCCAACATTATCTGACATTTATAATTTTTTATGATTCTGCAAACCAAATTTTTCTAATCTTCATCATCCATCAGACTGAACTTCTTCGCAGTTTCCTTTTTTGATTCTTTTCTCATAATTTTCTGATACTCTTTTTCAATCAGCATTTCCCGAACTTCCTCTAAGGCACTATCCCCCTGCACCAAATACAGCACAAAAACTGTTTCCGCAACCGGCTTTCCATGCTGCTTGCGCTCTCTGGTATTTTTACCGGTTTCATGATTTAAATAGCAGGGAGAATTGCCTGTACCTCCCTTTAGGAAATGGAGAACGGATTTATAATTTTCATACCCCAACTCCCGTTCACATATCCTTTTAAAAATATGCTTTCGGATTGCGACCTCCATCTCTGCGGTCTGTCCGTCTATCTCTATCGGTTCGGACAGGACATAGAACTGCCCCCACTCTTCCTGAGAAGTATTCGCTGATTCATACTCTCCTGTATAGCACCCAGACTTGTTCCGGATCGGCATATTGAAATGCGGAATATGCCCCATAATGAAAGAAACAATTTTTTTATACGCATCTCCAAAGCCTGTTCTTTCACTATTATTCTCTGCTTCCTGTTCGACCATGAAATCCAATAGCCCCATCAGGTCAAAGTGCAGATTTTTAAAACAGAGATTCGCAAATCCGGCAGCCATCAAAATCACCGCAATTCTGGTGGACATTCGCTCTGCCTGCTGTTTTACTTTGCATTTTTCCAGATAGGCTTCTCTGCACTTTTTGTAGCGGTCAATGAACTTTTCCTTTCCATGTTCCAAAAGCCAATGGCAGAGAAAAAGTCCTAACTTACGGTTTATCCAACCGTAATTATTCGTGACAATCTTTTTTACCCGCTCTGCCTGCTCCGCATCTTTGCACCACTGCGTAGTGAATGGCAAAAGCCGCATATCTATCCCAATATTACCATTCTTAGCCGGAAGCTCGGATTCCCCTGTCAGAACCCCTATGAAGCAACCTTTCTGACGCTCTTTCTCATCCTGTCATCGAATCCTTATTTCCCCTTATTCTCTTTTCTGCACTGCTGATACGCTTTTTTAACAACTTCCCAGCTTTCTTTCAGACCATCTTTTTTCAAAATTTTTTCCATCTCCTCCGCTTTTCCCTCTCCCTTTGTACAGCCACTTGTTAATGCCAGCACACCAATCATCATGAAACATACTATTTTTTTCTTTTTCACACAAAACTCCTTCCAAAATAATTACTAAGTTAATTGCAGAACTATCCTAACACAATCAGTTTACGTTGCCAACCTTTATTCTGCCGGTTCTCCAGCAAACATTTTGCCAAAAAAATTTTGCATAAAAAAGAGGCCTCGCACTAATTTCTTAGTGCGACGACCCCATTCCATCACAATCATTATTTATTCTGCTTTCTCCAGATACCACAATTGGCAATCTCCACCCCAATAACTGTACTGGGCGATATTTCCTCCGTTTGCTGTACTCCATCCATATACATCCAATCCGGATTTGCCGGATGAAATCTTTGTCTTAATCGCATAGATTCCTGATGAAACCAGAACGATTTCAAATTTCTGATTATTTCCTCCGTTTGCTGTATACTGCGCAACATTAGTTCCGTCTGCCGTACTCTTTTTCGCTACATCCAGTGCCTTTTTGTAACTGGAAGCACCTGTATAAATGGTATAATACCCGTTTCCATCTGAAACAAGTTTAAACTTCTGCGAAGCCCCGCCACTATAACTGTATTGCTCCAGATTTGCGTTGTTTGCAGAGGAACCGGATGCAATGTTTAAATATTTCCCACTGAATTTGCTGCGGATATAATATGTTCCATCCAGTGCAGTTCCGGAAGAAGTCGTACTGGTTTTTCCAACCATATCATTGAATACATACAATGATTTCATCGCCACACCATTCGTATCAAAAAGTGCCATATTTTCCCATGAAGATCCCTTATCCGTCGTTGAGAAAAAGGAAACGGATGAATTATATAACAATTCAAAATTTCCTGAGGTTGAAGATGCCCATCCGGTTCCACAGGTCCCCCTTGCACTGCTGTCCGTAGGAATCCATGCCGGCTCCCAGTAAAATGCACCAAGTCCATAACCTGATTTATAATTCGTATTTACCTGATTTACTGCTTCACAGATTGATTTTACTGCCTCTGCCTGACCTGCGGTGCTGACTGAATAATTTGTATAATTCATACAGGATGATGATACGGTATTGGATGTATCATCCAGATTATTCAGCGTATACGGGTATGCCGTCTCTGCTACCATGACTTTCTTATTATACTTCTTTGCAATAGCAGTCAAATTTGTAGTCAGATCGGATGCCGTTCCGTGCCACATCGGATAATAGGAAGTCGAATAGATATCATAATCAACCCCTTGCGCATTTAAGCAGCTTGCATACCATTGTCCATTTTCATTTAAATCTGTAAAATGAAGTGCCTTTAAGATGGACTTTCCGTAGGAAGCATTGATATCATCAACTGCATAGCACCCCTGCTGCATCAATGCCGCAACTCCTGAGCTTAAATCCCATACTCCGTCGTACAATCCACCTACACCGCACATGGAACCATTTGTTTCATTTCCGATCTGAACAATTCCCACGTTTACACCGTAATCCAGAAGTTCGCCTAATGCCCAGCTTGTATATCCGTATACTGCCTGCTTTTTCTGGTCGAGTGTATAAGACGACCACTCCTTTGGTGCAAATTGCTTTTCCGGATCACACCAGAAATCAGAATAATGAAAATCAATAAAAACTTTCATCCCTGCATCCGTAGCACGTTTTCCTAATGTTTTTGCCTTGCTCAGATCACTGTTTCCACCGCCATATCCTTTATATGGAGAAGAAGAATCATATGGATTATTCCAGATTTTCAAACGGACATAATTAACACCTGCTCCTGACAAAATATCAAACATATCCCCTTCTGTCCCATCAAGATAATAGAAAGAAGTACCGGCATCTTCAAAAGAAGCAAGGGAAGAAATATCTACCCCCCGGATAAAATCATCGGAAATATTTGAAATAGTGGAAACACCTGACAC
>CADBMH010000377.1 GCA_902795705.1 uncultured Lachnospiraceae bacterium
CAATATTATGAAAATGCCGGTCCGTATTCAATGTCAGCATATCTAATGTTAATATCCTGCTTATCTGCTCATGGGAATCTAAATCCGTAAAATCCTTTACAACATCACATACAAAATCTATACGTTCTTTCGGATCGGAGAGAGGGATGATATCCTCACTCAAATTTCTTCCTGTCATCGAATTATAAATTCTATCATAACTAATAAAAATTCCCTTATCATGTAAAAAGTTTTTTGACCGGCAGCCTTTTTGAATCTTTCCACCGTAATCGATATCGCATAATTCATAAGAAACATATTTAGATGGAGCGAGGTTTGAATGTTTGAGTACAATAGTTGTCAAATATTCTGCTGTTCCCTCTGGTCCCGATTCATCAATTTTATACCAATAATTGTCTTTATAAAATTTGATCTGAGAACCTCTGGAACTGCTGATAACATGGATAGCATCATCTTTGCTCATTCTGTATATACTCATCTAACTCTCACATCCTCCCATGTGATTTCTTCTTCATTATACCGAATCCAAAAGAAATCCTCATAAGTTACCCCGTGCGTTTTCATGCACCACTCATAAGGATTATTATTCTCCATGCCATGCGCTGCAAGAATATCTTTCAGGTCTGCACGGCTGTCTTCATAGCAGCGATCCTTTAAAAAATGAAAAAAACGCAGAGTATCAATATTCTCTCCCCAAAAAGGCTGAATAGGGCTATCCGGGACATGTTTCTCCCAATGTGTAACTATATTTTTCTCATTTGTTTCAATATCAATCACCGGTGTATCCATGAACATGATATGATAGACCATATAATCCCCTCCTTGCAACAAAGGTCGGGGTATCCCGACCTGCATCTTTTGATCCGTCCATGCGGAACACAGCTTTACGCCATTTATTATAAATTATTTTTATAAGTTTTGCAATAAAGAATACTTCTGCTGAACCGCCCTGAACCAAAGGACTTCCGCCTATTTTACATCGAGCTTCCCCTTACCATAGTGAATCAATGATTTCCCCTGCGCTTCAAATAATTTATTTTCGTTCTATTTTCTTTACAAACAGAAAATAAATCAGAACTCCATCAATAATGAAATCACAAATAATCGATTTACGAAAAACCACGATACTTGAAAAAAGCGATACTAAAAGAATAGAAATGCTGATAATTTTAGGAAAAAATCCCTTTTCCTTTGTCATCCGGGTAAAATATGCCATGACCGGAGAACAAAAAGCAAATACCACCCATCCTTCTATAAAGCTTTTTCCATAAACGCCCTGTGAAATCACTGCCGTTATATAATATGTAATCAACATTCCTATACAGAAAAGAAAAATGTTTAACATTGCCACCTCCTTTGTCTGACTGTAAATAGAAATAAGCGTTCCAAATAATATCCATATTGCCATACTTGAGAAAATATTTCCCAGATGTTCTGTATATATGTCAAACAATCTTGCAGCGAAACCGAGCAGCAAACCGATGAAAAACATGGAAATAGGATTTAAAATATACTTTCTCATCACCTTTTCTCCCACAGCAAAGTTGACTGTCCCGTCAACTCTTGCATTTTTCTATCCTCCAGATTACTATAGTCACCCGGATAATAGTAAACCGCATCAATATGATCTGCTCCCTTATCCTTGCTACATATCAGATATTCCGAATAAATCTCCGGACCGGTAATCAATCTGTCCCATTTGGTATCCGTAAAAGAAAAAAAGATATAGTTTTTACCATCGACTTCCACTCTTTTCAAAAAAGCATTATGCCATTTACTACCCAGAAGCCGTCCCATAATATTTCCATCTACCATCGCAACAGAAATATTTTCCGTACTATTGATTTTTTGTTCCGAATACTTCATAGCTTTGACAAATACAAGTGCTGCAAAACTCAAAACAACTATAGTAACTATTATTCCGATTATCTGCTTACAGGTAATTGCTTTTTTGACTTCGCGCAGAGAATTCGCACACAGAAAATCCGCTTTTTGCTCCTTGCAGGAATTGACCTGCGGTCTCCCAGGACTATCTGTAGATAATTCTTCATACACCTTCTTACAATACATACACTCTCTGATATGCTCCTCCACGATATGGCGGCTTTCCATACTGCAAACCTCATCATAATACAATGGAAGCAAATCTTGTATGACATCACATGAATACTTCATTTCAAACCCTCCTTCAGTTTCAGTCTTGCCCTATGGTATGTAACTCTTGCCCAGCTTTCTGTCTTGCCGAATATTTCACCAATCTCCCGAAATGAAAGCTCTCCAAATGTACGCATCCAAAAAACCTCCTTATACGGTTCGACTAAATCATGAAGCAGAAAATGCAGCTCCTTTACAGTTTCTTTTTTCATGAGCATTTCTTCCATCGTTTCATGATCCGGCAATGCATCCCCGGCTTTTTCCGTGTATCGCTTTCGCTTTTTTAGTTCTGTCCCCAGTGTATTCTTTGCAATCTGACACAACCATACACTCAATTTACAATCGCCCCGAAATTTGTCTATGCTCCTCAATGCTTTAAAAAAGGATTCCTGTGTAACCTCCTCTGCAAGTGATTTATCACAGCAAAGAGATAACACAAACCCAAATATCAGATCAAAATATTCCTCATAGATCTCTTCAAAATTCTCCAAGCCGTCACCACCTTTTTGCATTATATTATTATGACTCAGGAAAATGGAATTCGTTACAAATATAATAAAAGAAAAAAGGGAACGCAAAAATACGCTCCCTCTCGCTTATTCCGGCATTTCGTTTTCAAATATACAGGCATCCGAATCGCTATAAAATTTCATTCCGCCCTAAAACGGTATCTTAAACTCCACCTTAACCGGATTCTTTACATATTGCGCAAATACCTCTCCGTCCGACGGCTTTCCTACGATACTTCCGTAGTGTATCGGAATTGCCACCTCGGGACGGATTTCATTGATAATCTCTGCTGCCTTTTTTGCATCCATCGTATAGGTGCCGCCAATCGGTACAAGCGCAATATCGCATTTGATTTCCTTTGCCTCCTTCACGGCATCCGTATCCCCGGCGACATAAATTCTCTGCCCGTCTGTCTTAAGAATATAACCAACCCAGCCTGCACTCTTCGGGTGAAATGCTTTCAGCACATTATATGCCGGTACGGTTTCAAACTCCAGTCCGTTCACTTCATAAAATGCTCCCGGCTTAACTGTCTTTAGTTCCTGTATCCGTCCGGCTGCTCCTCCGACTTTGCCCTTCATCTTCTCCGGCACGATCAGAACCGTATTTTCACTGCTGACCTTTTCGATATCCTCCGGTGAAAAATGGTCATAGTGGTCATGCGTCACAAAAATATACGCAGCATCATGAGGCGCACCTTTTATCCGGAACGGATCAAAATACAATGCACCGGACTCACTTTGAATCCGGATGCTGCTCTGTGTAAATACTTCAATATTTTCTGTCATGTTCATTCCCTCCCTGTTCTTTTTTCATTTTCTTAATTTCCTAAAAAAAGATTCCCTGCAATTTACCCCATTTCCGCTATACAATGATCACACCACTTTTTCACTTTACTCCCTACCTGCTCCTTCGTCAAGCCATCGACCATAAGAACATCCACATTATTTTTACCATAAAACCATTCTCTCTTTAACGGTAAAAGATACTTTAAATGATGTTCAAAAAAATTTCTTGTCCGGCTCGCATCCCCTGATTTATGTTTTCTCAATGTTTCCTCTGTCGCATCCAGAAAAAGGATTCTCTCCGGCATACATTTTCTGACTGCCTCCAACTCATCCTTCAAAGCATTTTCCACATCCCAGCTCTTTCCTATTGACTTAGGATAATTCAGGGTATAAAATTCGATTTCCTCCGCGCCAAAATCCATAATACTGCACTTAAAATCCTTCGCTTTATTCCACCTGACAATTTCTTTGCTTAACCACAATTTTTGTATCTCGACATAATCTTCAAATTTATTTTTATCCAATTGTCTTCTTTTTACTTCTTCGACAATATCTGTATTGATTTCATAGCTTATATTTATATAAGGTGCATTCTTTTCTAAATACCTGACTGCTGTAGTTTTTCCCACTGCCATGCAGCCTTGTAAAGACAAAATCATTTATTTTTATCTCCTTCCAAATCCCTTCAATCAATCACACTATTTCCTGGAAAACAATCAACAAGTCACCCAACCACCTTAAATTAGAGGACTTCCACTCTATTCATTAGTAAATGAATAAACCCGTTCCACAAATTTATTATTTAAAGAACTATAAACAGGATTCACAAAATACACATCTTTAAGAGTTTCACTCCCTTGTGTCCATACGGGAGTGTCTGCACCTGTGTCAATTAAACAAGTAACATCCTTAGCAATAGAAACAACCGGTCTTGTATAGCCAGAGAGCATCTTAAATGTTAATAAGTTCGCCATGTATATATCCTCCTGCACTCATTGTTTCCGTTGTCCTTAAAGAAAGCTCTATCTCTCCAAAATGTTTATGTCTAAATTCAATAATCTTTTCATCCGGCAATATTCCACATATATGTCCCGAATGAACTTTTGCTCCGTCAAAATCTACCTTATCGAACACTACCCACATTGCCGGATACTGTTCTACCACATCCTGCCATGAATCAAAGATTTTATCTTCGTAAGTAATCATAGATTTTCACCTCCGACAATTTTTTTCTGGTTCTTCGTATCATCCCATTAATACTCTAAAAATTATAATACTATCTGTATCAACTATTATACTATTTTCGTATCATTTATCAAGAAAAAAGACAATCCCTTATCTGTCCCTTTCCCTCAACAAAGACACACCGTTTATCAAAATTGAAGCAATGGTGCAGCCCCATAATACCGTGGACATTGTAGGCATAACATCCATAAGCCCGCTCCAGTCCTCCGCGGCAGCTCTTTTTGCGCCATCCGAATAAAAGGCGCACAAAGTCAATGCAGTCAACGCCATACTGATAAACCGGAACCATTTCACATTGTCATTTTTGCCTTGAAACATCCCAATCAGATTTATGATTGCAAATATAACTGCCCCGGCTCCTAATAATATCCACATATTTACCACCTCCCTGTTAATCATATATCATACATAAAATTTTTTATAAATACAGAACTTTCCATTCCTTAAGTATAATTCCATGATAACAAAAGCCCGGAAGCA
>CADBMH010000378.1 GCA_902795705.1 uncultured Lachnospiraceae bacterium
TTTAGTATCGGATACGCCATCGGGCGTAACGATAATCACAAGACGCAGAAATAGCCGCCCCGGTCTCGCAAACTGAGCGGCTATTTCTTAGCTTAACATCTATTCGGGCCAGCCGTCTTCCGGTGGCACCTTTCTTTCTCTGAAATCAATATACCACATTTTGATTTATATTTCAAGTCTGTTCTTCGGCTGATCCATCAGGGCGACGCAGTTTATTCAAATCTACAGCAAGCTTCACATCTGTATCAGGATAAAGATGTGCATAGGTATCCCATGTTGTTTTTACGGATTTATGACCTAACCTTTCAGAAATTTCTTTTATATTCACACCCATGTTGATCAAGAGGCTTGCGTGGGAGTGCCTTAGATCGTGAACTCTGATAGGCTCCAATCCAGCCAGTTCGGCATAGCTTTTAATATCTTTTTGCAGAGCAGAGGCAGTAAAATAAAAGATACGATCGGTCTTCTGGATTCCATATATCTTTGAGAGATATTTCTGAATATCATCATAAAGAAATTCAGGAATTGAAATCTTACGATTGCTTTTACTTGTTTTGGGAATCAGGTATAGTTCTTCTCCATCTAGCTTTGCAAAGTTCTTATTTATATCCAATCTTCTATCCGGAAGGATATCAGCAGGAGTAAGAGCTAAAAGCTCACCTTCTCGGATTCCGGTATAAAACAGAATGTCGAAAGCAAGTTTGATTGCTGATTTTTTAACAACCTTAGAGAATTTCTCATATTCCTCCTGAGTCCAGAATCGCATTTCTTCTGCAGAGCTTTTTCCAATACTTCCGGCAGTATAACAGGGATTGGAACGCAGACCATAGTGGGTAACGGCATAGTTTAAGGCTGCTGATAATTGGTTATGTATGGTCTTCAGATAAGTATCTGCATAGGGTTTTCCTTTACTATCCCTATAGGAAAGAGGTTCATTCTGCCATTTCCGGACCTTTATGGTATCAATATCGCATATTTTGAGATCAGGGAATACAAGGCGAAAAAGGAGAGAAAGGAGATACCGGACAGCAAGGTATACAGGGTGAGCAGGGTGTTCAAGGTATTCCGGGAGAAACCGGGAACGGAATATACTCTATGCGTGTTGGAACGGATGCAGAGGGTAATTCCCACCTTTATATCATTTATACAGATGATACAGAAACAGAGATTGATTTAGGTATAATTTCTTCTGGAGATTTAGAGGATATTAAAAAGGTAATCCCAAGTACAGCGAGTGCGAGTAATCAGCTTGTGACAGCAAAAACAAGGACAACAACTAGCCTAGTGGGTGCTTTGCCACTATAAAAGAAAAGAAAAACCCCTAGACTGTACGCTGCTACGGTTTAGGGGTTTGTTACTTGGAAACAATTATTCCTTTTGCTTAATGGCATTATATAATATATGCGGAACTTTTGTCAAGTATGCAAAAAGCTGTTTCCTGATGATTTAGGAGACGGCTTTTTTGTATGATATTTTTCGAGGAAAGGATGTGGTTTTATGAGTATTTCATGTGATTTGACTGGATATGATCAGGGAGAAAGGACAACACTTTTCAACACATTAAAAGCTGTCGATTGGGATTTGGATAAGTATATTAAATCCGGAAAGAAGACAGAGTGCGATTGCAGCGAGCTGATTGCAGTTTGTGTGAATATCGCATACGGAAAAGCCTTGATTCCGTCATACGCATACACCGGAAATCTTGGAACGCTTTTGATGAATACCGGGAAATTCAAGAAATTAACCGGGGCAAAGTATTGTGATAAGGATACATACCTTATGACCGGTGACATTCAGAACGCTCCGGGGCATCATGTGATCGCTGCCTTAGAAAGTGGATCCGGATCAGGGGAGAAGAATCCGTCTGCTGTGGCAGAACCGACATTGAAAAAAGCTCTGAAGTAGGAGATTTGCCATTGTTCCATATCGTATTCCGATAGAAAATATCTAATACCGTTATAAAATAACAATTCTCCTCAAAGTATCATTATTAGTGTTATTTTATAACGGAAGGAGCAATGGCGGATGATTAGGATTTTACTATCTATCAGGCTCGGTGAACAAAAGATGACACAGGCAGATCTTGCCAGGGTAACAGGAATCCGACCAAATACAATCAGTGAGTTGTACCATGAGCTTGTAGACAGAGTGAACATAGAACATCTTGATGCGATATGTGAAGCTTTGAATTGCGAGCTCGACGAGTTGATTGTTCGTGTGCCAGATCGAGATGCTAAAAGCAATACATAGGCTGTTATATCTGGAGTTCATCAAGGATATGCTGTAACATATCCGGAAAGAAAGTGGACTGCTAAAAACTAGTGATGGTCAGTTTTTAACAGTCCTTTTTTTTAACTTTGATATATAAAGATAACGATATGGATAATCATGAAATTATTGCAAAGCTTAAAAATTTATTAACAAAGGAAATGCAGGAAAAAA
>CADBMH010000379.1 GCA_902795705.1 uncultured Lachnospiraceae bacterium
AAAGACATAGTTGTAAGATAGAACGGGCATAGTAAATATTAGGTGTGCATAAATTCTAAAATATAAGCATCATAGGCTTCGGCTAATCTGGAAAGACAGGTGCGGCTGACCGGGAGAGTTACATTTTCGGTCAAAAGTGCCTGTTATATTATTTGTTGGAGGTAAGAAGATAGAAAATTGTTTGTATCAATTAAAGAGAGCAGAACAAAAAAGAGACTAATGCAGGCATCAGTCTCCCAAAAAGTATTTTTAACAATTCCTAATTTTATTATATGCATCTTTTGAGTTTTGTCAAGTGAAATCTTTAAAAAAAATCAAAAAAACTTCTTTTAAGAAGAGTCCTATAGACATTAATTTATTGTTACTGGATAATTCATGCAGAAATGGTCTTTTATACTGGTTATAATAATTAAGGATTTTCGATTTGAAGCAGTTATTATTCTTTACAAGATGAAAATATAAGAATAATAAATTGCAGATTTTTCCAATCACATTTTTTGACATATTAGTAATTAAAGTTCTATGCTTAATTCCTCTCTTTCCAAGATAGCACACAAGTTGATAGTTCCTTGCATTTTTGTATTCATTGATTCTATTTAGTATAGCATTTCCGTGTGCTACATTGTTACGAATCCATTTGGTATCATTTAAGGTCCACTCCAGATTTATTTTATTTTGAAATATTAAAAATTCACATTTAGGATAAACAAAAAAAATAAAATTTACTAATGTACCAAAATGGAGCATATCAACAAATACTTTAAAATCAGGTATACGAGAAAAATCATTTTGAAAGTGCTCGCAAACGATTTCGTTATTGTCGGCTGTATAATTTTTCTTTATATAATCAATGTTAGTATAGAAATATTCCTCGTATAATCTATAAAAATTTTTATTTTCCGTAAAATAGTTTTTCAAACGTATCTTTAAAGTATGTTCGATACTAAGACATGCTTCTAGTAAAAGTATAGAAAATTGAAAATCCATATCAGCTAGAAGTGTAAGCTGAGAAAAATCAAGATTTATGAATTGACCTGTTTTTGGTCCTTTCTGATATTGATCAAAAAGTAAGCAGTAGTCCGAGAGCGTATCCAAGCTGTAGTCAGTCTGTACTAAATTTTCTGCATTGGTTTTACTAATATTAATAAAGGTAATACCGTTATTTTCAAAAAAATCTAAATTATTCATAATTTTCCTTTAATATTTGTATTGTATTTTCACATTTGTTTGATAATAGAATAATATTTGCACAAAAGGTAAAATAATCATTACATAATTTTTCAATTAGTACCTTTTTACTTGCAATGCGGCTATCACGGTATGCTACAATTTGTAATAATCCTACCATTTTGTTTCCTGTACAGGAAATTGGTAAAGCGATGTATTGAGAATAATCTGCTTCTATAGATTTAAAAATCCGTTTTATTTGTTTTTTATCCATTAAAATTTCTGGCTTTGTAGGCGATTTGTCAAATATTTTTTCATAATAGTATCCTTTAGCATCTTCATCACTAATAAATCCTCTATAAATGCTAGGAGTATATTGATCAGTGGCACTCCTGGACATCATAGTAAATCCGGAAACATCATTTTCTATTTTTCTGAAAATGATGTTTACAGAAAAGGCATCTCCCTTTTCAGCAATGTTATTTACAAATTCATATAAATTTTTGCATAGTTCGTCTCCTCGTGCTTGCAGCCATTCCCACTCTGTTATATAACTATGGGATTTTATTTTACTAATTGAAGAATATAATGAATTTGCATTATCTTGAATTGTTTTGTTTGTGCTGATAAAAAATTTTTTCCCTTCAATGTCAATTTTGTGTTCGCTTTTATATGCCTGTACTCTTTCATTAGCTTTTTCTTCAATATTAGTATTTTCATTTTTTCCATAATATATTAAGAAAATAATATGGGTAATGAATAAACAAATTGCAATAAAAATTAGAATAAAACCATTTACTACATTATACATTGATATTATAATTGATACCAGGATGGTATATATAATAGGAAGAATTGCTAAAATGATAGATTTAACCGTGGTTTTTAATAAAAACTTTTTAACTCTACTCATATGTATATATAACCTTTCAGTATTCATCTTAATTATAAAAAGTATTTTATAGATAAGCATATTTATTATATACATTTTACACTAAAATGCAATCATTTTGGATATAATTGCAAAATGAAGGGAAGAATTTGCATGATTTGATATAGAGGAGAAGGTACAATCTTTACGCATTTATTTTATTATAGTACAATAGTCAATGAACTTGAATGGAAAGGAATGCATAAGTATCAGAATTATCAGTTTATGAAATTGTCTGAACATAATGATATATATACTCTTTAGAGAGAGAATTTCATTTTCTTAGTTGGGAGTATGGTGTAGTGGGAGTCTCTTATCATTATACTTTGGGACCTGGAAATGAGTATGGTATTTTTCGGATTAGCTTATTACATTATGGGTATATCCAGGATTTATGGTTATTTAAATGCCGTACAGATGATGATTTTGTCAGGAAATTAGCGAATGATTAATATGTGGTCATGCAAAATTCCTATTTGCTATGAGTTTCCCAATGTTTCATGTTACAATAAAAAAAGAAAACCACTCAGAAGGAGGGGAAAAGTATGGCAACATTAAATACGGTTTTTAAAGAGGTATTCAGCGAAGGGTTAAAGGATGAGGGATTTGTCAAGATCAAAGGAAGACAGCCCTATATCGTGCGGGTGGTGAATGGGGAGATTTTGCATATCATTACCTGTAGGAATGAGTGGATAGGGAAGGAAGGATATAAAGCATTTGAAATATTTGGCGAGGTGGCTTCTATCTATCGTGGTTCTCTTGATTTGACGAATAGTCCGAATCAGAATTTGGGTATGCTGGATCCGATTTATAAAATTTGGGGAGATGCAAATCCATTTGATGATACTTATATAAAAACGCTTTTCAAATTTCCTTATAGGAAGGAAGATGATGATTCTTTGTATCAGGCAATGGAGCATGCGCTTGAGGCGACAAAAAAGGCGATTTTGCCGGTGTTTGATAAAATCTGTGATTTGGATGCATTGATTGATTATGAAATCCCTGTGATTCCAGAGGAATATATAGAGGGACGGTTTGAAGTTGAACTTTGGAATCGGTCTAATGAGGGACTTTTATATATTCAAACAGATAATCATGATGATTTAAAAAGGCAGTTTGAGAGATGGTTACGAGAAACTATTGTACTTATTGAACATGGAAAACATCCTTTTAACAGAACTGTGGAAGAGTCGAGGGAAAATTTAGAAAAATTGAGGCTTAAAATCATAACAGCAAGGGATAAGATTTATCAGAATCCAGATCTGCATAAGAGAACACTTGAGGAACTACAGAAACGAAAGGAACGAAATCTTGCAGGACTTCGTGCATGTGGATTGAAGGTGTAACAGGAAAAGTGGTACAGGGGTATCAATTGAGAAAAAAAGTGATGATTATTATATTGATAGTTGGATCAATCCCCAAAAGGAAATCACGGAAGAAAAATATCGGGAGATCATTTCAAGTTTTATTAGCAGATTTAGGAAAAGTAAAGAAATAAAAATATGCGGAGCGGGCAGAGATGTGTTGGTTGATTTTGATATGTTAAAGGATTATGACAGCAAAAGAGGGATAAAGATATCCCCCTTCGGCTTATTTACCAAATAAATCATTGTGCGTACCTGTACGGGTAAGAGTGAGCACAAGCACATTATCTTCGATTTTGTAAATAAGAAGCCAGTCCGGCTCAATATGGCATTCGCGAAATCCTGACCAGTTACCGGTTAAGGCGTGGTCTCTGTTGGCTTCGTCTAAGGGTTCACCATAGGATAATTTGCGGATGATATCATCAAGCAGATAGATATCAAGATGGCGCTTCATAGAGCGTTTGTAGTCTTTTTTGAACTGCGTAGACCATACAATATTGTATTTTGGTTCTTTCATCGTTTAAGCTCTGATAATGCTTCTTCCACATCGGAATATTTTTTTACATTCGGATCGTGGGCGATACGCTCTGCTTCCATCATGGCAGCGATGGTTTCCTGATTGGGTTTATCAAGCCTTACATCAAAGGGAAATCCGCCGGCACGCAGCGACTGGCGAAGGAATACATTGATTGCTGTGGTAAGGTTGATGCCTAACTCTCCGTAAATAGTTTCGCACTGTGATTTGATGTCCTTATCCATACGGACACTAAAGGTAGTAGTAGTTGATTCTTTGGTTGTAACAGACATAGTATCAACTCCTTTCGCTAATATCTAACTCAATTATATATCTGTTGCACTGCATTGTCAATTTATTATACATCTTTTAGACTAATATTTTGGTAAAAGAGTTACCATTTACGCCCTAAAGAAAATAGCAGAGGAAGCTTTTACGAAAAAGACAGGGCTCGTTTTAATCGGTGATTGATTTTAAGAGCATATGTGAAAGGAAACGAGGTGGGGAATTTCAATGAAAAACAAATATTTCTTGCTACATTAGATGAATACAATTTTCACAAAAAGTCTAAAGATGTTGAACATATCTGTATTTATTTGGATATTGCTTTGATATATAAAGATAACGATATGGATAATCATGAAATTATTGCAAAGCTTAAAAATTTATTAACAAAGGAAATGCAGGAAAAAA
>CADBMH010000380.1 GCA_902795705.1 uncultured Lachnospiraceae bacterium
CGCAAGCGTCAGGCTGAAACTCTTCCCCGTCATCAAGGTTTTCTTCGTAGCAGAAAGCTCTATTTGTCCCTCTCCGACCTTGATCTCCGTTTGATGTGTCTTTTTACCATAGACCGCCTTTAATGTCACAATGCCGTCTGCAATTCCCTTCACAAGACCTTTCCCCGTCACAGTCGCTGCTTCTTTATCAGATACACTCCATTTCGCAGATACTTTCGTCTGTTCTACATACAGATTGAACTGATGCGTTTCTCCAATCGCCAGTGTCGAAACCTTATCTCCGATAGAAACACCGATTCCCCATTCTTTGGCGATATAGTCCCTGACCGCAATACGCCCCGCACCCGGATCATCCATACCCGGTATCCATGATTTTTCAATCCATTTACCAACCAGCTTTGCATAGAGCTTATCATTCATGCTGTCAGCCCGTCCCGCCGCCTTTGCAGGTGTTGTACCTGCAGCCGAAAACATCTGCTCAATACTGTTTCTGACATTCAAAAGCCTTCTTACGACCAATGCTTCATCCTCCTCAGACATCCAGCTTGGGCGTTCATCCTCATGGTACACCAGACCGTAATCATAAAAAGCCTCGATTTTCTTTTCATTTTCCTTTGTCAATTTTTCAATATAAGCCTTCTTATCTTTCCGTTTATCAAATTCCTTCCTCAGCTTTGCATCCGCAACGGCTCTTGCTGTCTCTTGCAGCTCCGGCTGTGCCGCCCATTCGCTGTCAGAGATTTCATTCGCTTTTTTGTAAAAGCTCATTTCCGTCTCCATGTATTTCGTGTAAACGCCCCGCATTTCGCCGGTAAATCTCGCCCAGTCCTCATCATTTCCGGTTTCGTAATTACCACTGTAGCCAAATGCTCCCCGCTGCGTCGCATTGCCTGAATATGCTTTAAAGGCATCCTCCATCCCTTTGTTATACCATGTATCCACACCGGCTTCTACAAGAGATTTATAAAAAGCCAGCGCCTTGACATACGGATTCTGCATACTGATTGCTCCACCGACAGCTTTTAACACTCCCTTGAAGTCACCTTTTCTTGCGGAGTCGATTGCTTCCGGTATTGCCCCCGCTGCCGCCGATCCATAGTTCCCAATCCTGGAGCAGAGTGTTTTTGCGATAAGCTGTGATGCAGCGGACTGAAAATCATTTATGCTTCCATCCTTCGCAGCCCGTATCAAAGCAATATAATCAGAGGATTTACTGATCTGGCTGTTGAGTTCAGAACGATAGTCCCCCCAGCCCCTTGCTTCTGTGATTCCCATTTCATCAAGTACGGAATTTAAGTATGCCTCTGCCGCTTTCGCCGCAAGTTCATTTTGCGTATCTGCGGTATAATCATTGACCGCCTGTAAGTAAGCCGTGTTTTGAATAATATGTTTCTTTGCAACCTTACATGCAGTTACAACGCTGAAATGGTCGATTTCAAATTCTGCAATGCCCTTTTTTAGCTTTTTTCCATCAAGAGGCATATAATAAGTTTTTCCACCATAGTAATATACTCCGCGATAATAGATAGAATCTCCCTTCGGTACTTTTTTCTTCATCTTAACCTGTACCTTGACCGGCTGATTCAACCTGGTATACTTCGCACTGCCTGCCGTAATCGTCAGCTTATTACCATCTGTTTTTACAGTCACTTTTGTGTCCTTATCAAAAGCTTCTTTCGGAATCGTCAGTTGATATCCCTGCTTTGCAAGTGTTCCAACTGTACTCTTTGCAGATTTTTTCGCCGTTACCGAAACCGCCTTCTTTGCAAAGCTCACATGCTTCACTTCCGGATTATTGACTATCACAGTAACATAATATTTTTTCCCTTCACAGGAAAGTGTGATGATTGCTGCACCAACTCCTTTCCCCTTTATCTTTCCCTTTTTGGAAACAGTGACCACTTTTTTATTATCAGAAGAATAGGAAATTCCTTTTTTCAGCTTCTTTTTTCCATTTTTCAAATAAATTGTCTTCGTCTTCCCTTTGATCAAAGAGACAGAGGTCGCACTTAATTTATATGTTTTTCCCGTTACCGTTACCTTGCATTTATATTTTTTCCCGCTGTATTTTGCGATAACAGTTGTACTTCCAATCTTCTTTGCCTTGACTACTCCTTTTTTAGAAACAACTGCAATCTTTTTATTTTTAGATGACCATGTCACCTTTCCCTTTGCGTTTTTCAGCTTCAGCTTCTTTGATTTGCCCCTGACTAATGACAGACTATTCTGACTAAGCGAAACCTTTGTCTGCACAGGTGTCGTTACGCTTCCTGTACTTGTATCTGCCGATGCATGATAAGCCTGACGCATGGGCGATAAGAAACCGCATACCAGACTTCCCGTCAATAATAATGTAACGCCCTTTCTATATTTTTTTCTCCAATTCATTTTCATTCTCTCCTTTCAACAACTTCCTGATTTAGCAAAACCGACATCTGTACAATGGCAGATATCGGTTTTTCGTAAACCCGCGAACCAGATCAGAACATCGAAGTAATCTTTCCTGTGCTCTTATGCACATAGTACCAGTTGATCGTTGCCGTATGTGTTCCCATATCCTGATAATACTGGAATGTATATTTTTTTCCTTCCATACCTTCATATGCTAACTTATAGCTTTTATTATACAGACCTTTTTTCTTTAACCATTTCACAAGCTTCTTTTTTGCCTGCTTTTTGGTCAGTGTCTTCGCCTGTACAACCGTCTGTGTCTCCGTCTGCGGCACGATATCCGGTACAGCCAAGGAGCCAAATCCAAATAACACTACAGCGATCAACAACCTGGTACACCATTTTTTCAGCATAAGCATTCATCTCCTTTTTTTATAAATATTTTGATACAGCAGGTATCACCTTTTCAAAAATCCGAAAATGCTAAACCGGCAAAGTCCATGACAGAATCATGCCCCATTTGAGAACATAACAGCCTTACCATTTCTTATCGTTACAGTCAAAATCAGAAAATCCCGTTTCTTATACTGCTTGATTGCCTTTGCTTTACTGATTGGATAAAAGCCGTCATCTCCCTCGCTTCCAAATACGCAAAGACTATGTATAGGAACGGTCAGCTTTTTTACCACAGACTTTCCGCCGCCGTTTTTCTCTTTCAGGAATTTCCCCTTAAAGGTCACCTTATTTCCGCTGAAGGAGACCTTTGTAAATTTATACTTCCACCCTCCGTATTTGCCGCAGCCCGAAATTGTATAGCTGCTGCCTGCAGAAGCCTGCTGCACTCCTGTCGCTGTCAGGGTGACAGACAGGATCAACAGTACCGCAAAAAAAATTCTTCCCCTTTGTTTGAAATTTTCCATAAACCGTCCTCCTTTTTCATGTTTTTATTTTAAAAGCGGCACATGACATTTCTTACAACATTCATCGCTGCTTTTGTTCATCAGAAGCACAACCTTGCCGCGCCTGTCTCGAAGAATCATCTTCCCCAGCTCCGGAAACTGCTCTACAGAAGTCAGTTCCTTTAATGAAACTATCTTCGGTCGTCTGCCGATCTGCGCTCCAAGATCATCATGATCCATCAGATTGCTATCATATTCCGAAGAAAACATCGCAAAAAAGCCAAGCACTCCGAAAATGAAACCACCTGCCCCGACAGATTCTCCGGAAAGCCATCTGACCGCCTGCTCCGTATTCACAGAATATTCGTAACGATACCTGCCTAAGTTAATGAGAGCAAAAAATCCATAAGCAAGCACCACAATGATAAGAAAAATCCCACCAAATGCCAAAAGCATACGAACTCCCGTACGGATGCCCCACTCATACGGAGCTAAAAAACCAAGCAGCGTACAGATGGCTCCGGGTAGTAGTAATAAAAAGAAAACCCATAATTTAAAAAAGCGTTTATCATGTTTCCAATAATATGTCCCTTTCGCATCTGCCTCCATGCTTTCCGGAAGATAAATTGTTCTTTGACACACAGGACAAATGCCGATACGATTTACGATCTGTGCTCCACAATGTGGACAAATTTCCATACATTACGCCTCCCATCAAACGCTTTTATTTACCTTAGCAAAATATCTCCCGAAAATCTATAAATTGACCTATTTTGGCATTGCCAGAATTTATCAATTTTTATCAGATGTCTATTCGCACCAACTCTTTTTAATGTTTATCCCACAGACAAAGCAATATATCTTGTCACCATCACGGCAATACGATATAATAATCCTATAAAAAACAGGTCAGGAAATGAGGGGAAATACTATGTTCAGCGAAAAAATGACAGAGATCTTCAAAGTTTTAAATGCACCAAATAAAGAACTCGCCCGCTATACCTCTATGGATGCCGCCACGATCAGCCGATTAAAAACCGGAAAGCTGACTCCTAAAAAGACAAGCTCTACGATGCAAAAATTTTTAGACGGTGTAATCCAATATGCAAATAAGCACAAAAAAACAGAAGACCTTTTGAAATTGCTTGAAAAGGAAAAAATTCCTTCAAACATAAATAATTTAGAAAATAATTTAAAAATCTGGCTCTACTCCGACACGGATACTGATTTTTTGTCTTTTGGAAACAAATTAAATGAACTTATGGAGCTTGCAAGGTTAACTAATGTAAAACTGGGGCATATGCTTAATATCGATCCCTCGCATATCAGCAGATTTCGCAACGGACACCGGACTCCAAAATCCGATCCGGAAATGTTAAGACATCTTTGCCGGATTTTGACAGAACAAATTTGTACTACCGAAAACACCTCGCTATTAGTCAAATTACTTCATATCTCACAGGAGGACACCACAAATACCGAACAAACAGCAAACTGTATCAAAGAATGGCTTTGTGACTCCCGATCTGGTGATGCAGCATCTATTGAACAGCTCCTGCAGAGGATTGACTCCATCGACCTGGCTGCCGTAGAAGATTTACCATCCTTTTCAAATGATTCCATAAAAGATCATCTTAATGATGACTCTTCCTATTATATTGGCAATGAAGGACTTCGGAAAGCGGTAATTCGTTTTTTAAGTACTGCAATTATAAACAACGCAAAAGAACTTTTTTTGTATTCCGATCAGGAAATGGATTGGTTGTTAGAAGACTCTTCTTTTACCAAAACATGGTTTACCTTAATGGCAATATGCATGAGACAGGGCATTCAGATCAAGATTATACACAATATTAATCGCAATATCTCAGAAATGTTAGATGGAATCAGACAATGGATGCCTCTCTATATGACAGGTATGATCGAACCGTACTACTGTACCAGCAAAAACGGCGACCGCTTCAGGCATACTCTGTTTTTGTGTCCTGAAATTGCGTGCATTGAAGCAAGTCATACGATAAATAGCAGCGAAAAGGGAATCTACAATTACTATACCGATGAACTGCCTTTAGCTTTTTTTAACGAAAGCTTTAATAAGCTTCTAACACAGAGTAAGCACCTGATGAAGATGAATCTGGACACACCGGATATCAAAAAAGAGGACTCCCTCTCTACCGGAAAATACGAAAATATTCATATCAGCATGACGAAATCCTCTGTGGTGGTAAGCAGAACAAATGCCCCATACATTTCGTTTACTTTCTTTCATCCACTCATGTACAGGGCATTTAAGTTATATATTGAACAACAGAAATAATTTTTAGGAGCTTATTTTATCAAAGCCACCGGACTCACGACAAAGACTGCCTTTCCGGACAATTTTCCTTTCTTTAAGAGAATTTTGGAATAACTCTTCCATACTTTTTTCTCCGGCTTCACACGAGGCTTAGAATAACCTTTGCCAAAAGAATTACTTCCTACCGTAGAACTGGTCAATTTCTTTGTCTTAATTCGGATATATCGAAGTTTTTTACAATTGTAAAATGCTTTTTTCCCTATTGTTTTTACATTCTTCGGTATCGTAAGAATCACTAAAGATTTACACCCCGTAAAGGATTCTTCTCCGATGGTCTTTAAATTATTATCCAGATCCACAGTTATCAAAGACGTACAGCCATAGAAAGAACGATGTCCGGTCTTCTTGATATTATTTCCCAAAATAATATTTTTTAATTTGGTATGTTTATAAAAAGCCTCATCCCCAATGCTGGTTACTTTATAAGTTTCCCCCTGGTAAGAAACTGTCTTTGGAACACTGACCGTGCTCTCCTCAGAGTAACAGTAGCTGCACTCTACTTCTCCCTCCGGAAGGTCCTTCGTAATTCGATAAACAAAATCTGATTTATTGAATGTGTCCCCCTCAAACAATCTTTCACTTGTATCCTCCGGCGGTATAGCCGGATCACCGCTAGGCACCGCACTTGCCGTCGTGCCCGGACTCACCGTTACCGTAGGAAACTGTGCTGAAGCTGACGCTGCCGCGGTCGCTGCAGGTGATGGTGTTATGACCGGTGTCGGAGTCGGTGTTGCAGTCGGCACCGGTGTTGGTGTCGGTGTCGGACTTGGTGTTGGTGTTGCGGTCGGCTTCGGTTTCTGTATGATATAATTAATCGGATCATACTGTACCCAGACACCCGCTTCAGAAGATGATCTCGCATTTAATACCATTAACATAGTAGCCGTAACTGCACGATGCGCCTTTAATGTAAAGGTCACCATTTTATAATTATTAAATTCCTGTACCTGCTGATTTTGCGTTGAATATAAAATAGAAATCATGCCATTATCCGTACTGTCATCCCAGTTGATATTCGTTCCCTGTATTCCCCTCGCTCTCCCATTTACCTTTGTCGAATCCACCTTTTCAAATACCGTCCGGTCATAGTAAAAATCCAGAGAAAATGTATGAAACTTACCGGTCACATAAATATCTGCCTTAATTTCCTGACCAACCGCAATATTATTTGCAATCGTAGGTGATGTTTTAAGCTCTATTTTCCGGTCCTCGGCACTTGCACTCTGATTTGCCTGTATTCCGCCAAATACCGTAGAAATTCCTGTTATAAGAGCCAGAGTAACCGCAAAAACCTTCTTCATTGTCTTATCCATATTTTTGTTTCCTCCATATCCTATATTCGCAGTTCAAACCTTCCCACTTGAATTCCCCTTATAAGACAATATTTTACTCCAATCCTACAATTTTGCAAGTCCTACACGAAAAATTCTTTATTCTAAAATTCTTCCATCTGTAGAAATCGTCACCACCTGCCAGGGAAGGAACTTCCCGCTGTTCTGAATCGCCCGCTTTGCCGCCATCTCCAGGCCTCCGCAGCACGGTACCTCCATGCGTACGATCGTTACGCTCTTTATATCATTCTCCCTGATGATCTCTGTCAGCTTTTCACTATAATCGACATCATCAAGCTTCGGACATCCGACAAGTGTAATCCTTCCACGGATAAAATCACGATGAAACCCGGCATATGCATAAGCAGTACAATCTGCCGCAATTAAAAGCTTTGCCCCTTCAAAATACGGAGCGTTTATCGGCACTAACTTAATCTGCACCGGCCACTGCCGCAGTTCGGAATCCACCTGCCCCACTGCATGCGAAGCAGTTGTACTGCCTTCAGACTTTCCACCGGCTCCTTCCTGCCTCTTAAATTCCATCATACGGCTTCCGGGACATCCACCGCCCGCATGATGTGCCTCTGCCATTCTCTCTGCATTTTTCTGAATTTCTTCTTTTCTCTTCTTTGCTTCAAGTACCGCTTCTTCATCATAGGCTAAGGTATCCTTTTCCTCAAAGGTGATCGCACCGGTCGGACAGTTCGGCAGGCAGTCTCCCATCCCGTCACAAAAATCATCGCGAAGAAGCTTCGCCTTTCCGTCAATCATCCCGATTGCACCCTCATGGCAAGCCGTCGCGCACAAACCACATCCATTGCATTTTTCCTCATCAATATGAATAATCTGTCTGATCATAAGTACCTCCTTTAAAATCTATGCCGCATTTTACAAGAAAAGGTTGAAAACTCTAACGCTCCCTTTCTTCTGCATTAAATATAGCATAGAAAGAAAAGTAATTATGTTGTTCTGACAACTTCTTTTTATTTTTCACAGAAATCCGGTCTTCTTAATGCTCCTTTTTCAAATGTATAGGATGCTGTCATAAACGGATAGGAAACCTCCTCTTCATAGTACCACGGATCCTCCTCATGCAATGGATTTTTCACTACATGAAATTCCTGCGCCGGCATATACCCCTGTGCTAAAAGAAATGCCTTCCTGCCATCTGCATTTTTACTGACATCCACGACCATAACAACATGACCGGGACTTCCGCCCTTAATGAATATATCTCCTATCCTTAAGTCCTTTAACTTAATCTTTTTCGAATCCTCTTCCAGATTCAATGTCCCCGAATACGCAAACACAATCCGCATAAACCTTTTAAACGATGCATAGCTGCTGTCATTCTTCGGATTCGAAGTCCATGAAACATGATTACCGTTTACCGCAATTCCGTTCCCCTGACTCCATGTCCTAAAATCTGCCCGAAATCCTCCGCCAAGCGAAAAGATAATTTTCCCATACTGACCTTTTTTATAAAAATACTCTCCATATACCCGCATCACGGAATCCGCGCACTGCTGCAGATCTTCCTTCTCTATCGGCAGCTTAAACACAGCCATATGGTCACTTTGATTATAACTTTCTGTTCCATCATATAAAAGCACGGGACTGCCATCCTCTTTTAATTTATAATCTCTTAAAAAAGCACCAAGGCTTCCTTTTTTCACAGAAACCCTCCGATATCCCTCCGGCACCTGAATCCTCTCCTTCAAATTTTTTCCTGAGGAAATAATGAAGCTTTGCTGCTCCTTTTCACTTTCCTCTTCTTCAGAACCGGAAGAATCCTTTTGTTCTGTCTGACTGTTCTTTTCTTCTATGACATTCTTCCCCGCATCCGCTGTCTGTCCTGCAGGAGCAGGATTTGTTTTGCCGCAGCCGGTCAGAAGAAGAACCGCAGCAGATAGTAATATTTTGTAAAATCTTTTTTTCATAGCCTCCTCAGCTTCCCCTTATCCAAAAGCTCAACTCCCGATCAGAACATGTTTCCCCTCAAATGCGAATCCGTATTTGCGAATATGATTTTTGGGGAAG